>JBDSFL010000033.1:0-8754 GCA_039919545.1 Thermoanaerobaculia bacterium
AGATGTACGACGCGCTGGCAAACTTCGCGAATGGAGTCAGCGCCAGCGTGAACGATTGCTTCGGCGCTCCCGGCGGCTCGACGAGCGAGGTCGTCATCGTCAGGTGCACGCCGCTCTGCCACACCTGGTAGTAGATGGCCTCGTATCGCGTCACGTGCGCGCTGGCATTCTTCTTTGCCTGGTCGTAGGTCGTGCCGCTGCCCGGAACGTAGTTGCTGATCTGCAGCGCGGCGCCGATCCCGAGCGTGGGCGCAGCCGGCGTTCCCGAGACGGTGAACGACGTCGTAATGCCCGGCCAGTTCGCCAGTCCGACGAGGTCGTCGTAGTAGCCGACGGGCGCGATCAGATTCGAGATCGGGGTCGTCGAGATCGTTTCGTTGCCGTATAGGTCATGGAAATCGAGCTCCATGGCCAGCTGGGCCGTGGCGGAGATTCCGCTGTACGGATCGGCCTTCGCGGAAGGGAGGAACGCGGCGTCCGGCAGCGCGCTCGTTGCGAGCTTGGTCAGGCTGAGCACTTGCTTGTAAGACCAGATCAGCGTGTTGCCGTCGTCAGGATTCATCGGGCCGACCGGCAGTCCTTCGTTGCCGGCCGAGAAGCCGCCGGCCGGCACGATGCCGTATGCGAGAAGGCTGTAGAGCTGGCGCGTGCGCTTCTCTTCGGGCGTTTGCGAGTCGATTTCCGTGCCGGGGTTCTTGCGGGTGAGAGTGAAGCCGAAGTTGCCGGGCGGGAGGGCGGCGGACTGGCGATGCTCGACCTTGGCCGGGTCGGCGACGGCGACGAAAACCGTTTGCCGGCTGATGTCGATGTTGTCGCCGGCGACGGCGCAGTTGTTATACCCGTACAGTTTGCGATCGGGATTCACCGCCGCGCTCTGCGTGGCGAGGATGACGACGAGCTGCAGCGAGCCGAGTGCGCTCGCGGCGAACACTTCGTTCGGCAGGCCGTTGCCCGAGCTGTCGGCGTATCCGAGGGTGTAGCCGCCGCTGGCGGTGACGCTCCCTTCCCACAGCAGCTGCAGGAAGTCGGTCGCCTGCGCGATCGTGGCCTCGTAGAGATCGGTCTTCGGTGCGGCGGTGGCCGTGGGACCGCTGCTGGTCAGCGTCGAGAGGTTGGTCTTCACGATGAACGTGCGCGCGGGATCGACGACGCCCGAGGCGAGCCCCTTGCTGTTGTTGCTGTCGGCGTTCAGCGTGTAGAGGAGATAGATCTGCGCGGTGTCGGTGTTGCCGTTCTGGGTGAGGTGCTGGACGAGGGCGAGCAGGAGCGCCTTCCCGGCGTCGTCGCTGCCGGCGAATGCGTACGTGTTCGGCAGCGGCACGCTCACATTCGGCGCAGAGACCTGCCGCACGTAGAGATTGATCATCGCTCCCCAGTCGAAGCGAAGGACCGGATTCGTCGTCGGCGAGATATCGGGATCGCCGGCGCTGGTCTTGAGCGCGAAGGGAGTGGTGCCGTACACGAGTATTTTCGCCTGCGACAGCAATGCCTCGGAGAAGAGCCAGATCGACGGCTCGCCCGCCTGCGGAGCGGCAGGATTGCCGCCGTACGCGATCGTGCTGGAGGTCTGCCAGTGGACGGTCTGGTAGAGGCGGTACGTGACGTCGGTGCTCTGTTTGATGTCGAGGACGACCGGACCGGTGAGGATCTGCGGATCGAACGTCGTCGACGGCGCGTAGGCATCGAGCAACGCCTGCGTGATCTCGATGGGAAGCGAATCGAGATCGGCGCCGAACACGATGCGACCGGCCGACGGCGCCGCGAGATCGAGAGCCAGGTTCCGCGTGTGCAGCTTCTTCTGCATCGTCTTGTTCAACGGCGTGCCGTCGGAGACGAAGCTGTCGGAGAACGTGAACCACGAGCCGGTCTTGTTGAACGTGATCGTCGCCGGTGGTGTGGGACAGGTCATCTGCTGACCGGTGAGGACGTAGAGCGACTGGAGAGTCGAGGGGTCTCCCTCGACCGGCAGCCGCAAGCCGCTGGCGAGGAAGCGCGACACGGCCATCGCCGCTTCGTTCGCCGCGCCGCTGTTGATCAGCAGGGCCGGAAGCCCGCTGATGGCGTAGCTCGGCACTCCCGGAATCGTGAGCGGTGGATCGGCGGGCGTGGCGAAGAGTCCCTGAACCGGCGCGACGTCCGTGGCCAGCTCCGCGATCGTGATGCTGAACCTCTCGGCGATCGAGGCGAGCGTGTCGTTCGCCCCGATGCTGTAGCTGAACGAGGGGATGGCCAGCACCGAGAGCGGCAGGAGAAGCGCGGTCGAACCGGCGTTCGCGCCGGCGGCGAGATCGGTCGCGGCGATGAGGAATCGCCGTGCGATGGAATCGAACGAATCGCCGGCGGCCACGTTGTACGTCTGCGCCGGAACGTGAATCGTCGTGCCGGCGGGTAGATTGTTCCAGTCGACGCCGGAATTGAGCGACAGCAGCCCGCTCTCGATCGTGGCGAGCAGCGAGGGCTGGTTCTGCGCCACGTCGTAGGAGCCGGCCACGAGCGCGAGCGTGTCGCCGACGCGGGTGACGTACGAAATGGCATGCGTGGGATCGGAGTCGTTCAGCGCGAGGGGGATTTTTAGCGGCGTGCCGGTCGCGATCACTCCGGTGAGATCGGGGCCGGCGTACGGGCTCTGCGGATTGGTGTTGAAGTTGACGATCGTCTGCCCGTACCACGCCTCGTTCGACAACGGGTCGCCGACAGCGCGGACAAAGGCCCAGACGGCGGTCGATTGCAGTCCGTCGCCGGCCACACTCGTGTAGTTGAACCAGTTGTAGCTCGGCGATGCCGGCTGGGCGATGATCATCGACGCACCGCCGACGAGGAGCTGCCGGTTGGCGGCGTTGACCGCGACGCCGATGAGTGAGGAGGCCGCCAGCGAGCCGAACGTCGAGCCGATCGATGTGAGGGAATCGCCCGGCTTGACCTGATCGATGATGCTCGCCAGCGGGATCACCTTGGCTTGCGTGAGCGCGGCCTCGCGGTTGGCGAAGGCCGCCTCCGGCGGCGTGACGGCGATCTGCACGTTGACGACCGTGCCGGGTGTGAGCGGGTCGTGGAGCGAGTCGTTGTTCAACGCCTCGAGCGCGGCCACGGTCATGCCGAACATCTCCGCGATCGAGGCCACGGTATCGCCCTCGCGCACGGAGTACGTCGTGGCCACGGGGGGGAAGTGGCCGCAGATCGTGTTCAGCGAGTCGGTGGACGCCGGCGAATAGCTGTATTTCGCCAGCAGATCGCGTGCGGCCTGCACGGCCGTGCGCGCGAGGATCATGAAGTACTCGCGGAAGATGAACTTCGCCATCGACTCGTCGGTATCCGGAACCGCTTCCTTCCATGCCTGCGGCGCCGGAGAAGCGCCGATCCCCGACGTCGTCGCGCGCCCCCACTCGTAGTCGACGACAAGCTGGTCGTAGTACGTGCGGATCTCTTCCTCGTACGTCGGCGAGACGGGGTTGTGCACGCCAAAGTCGATCGTCGTGCCGCCGAATGAATACGAGAGCTGCGGCAGCATCGCCAGAATCGTGGCGCTGGTCGTGCCGGCGTTGATCACGTCCGCAGGAACTCCGGTGATCGTGCCCTTGAAGTTGGCCGCCAGGAAGTCGACGAGGTTCTGGTAGTCGAAGCCGGTTTCGAAGGTCGCGGGGTCGAGCAGCGCGTCGTAGATCACGTCGAGGTCGGCGGCAGTGACGTTGCCGGTCATCCGGCCGATCACGGAGTTGATCGACCAGAGAAGCATCGATTGCACGAGCAGGTTGAAGGAGATGGTCATCGGATCCCCGGTGCGCGAGCTGTGAGCGGCGCTCGGCGTGCGCAGCTCCTTCCGCGTCGACGATCCCGGTGCGATGGAGTTCTCGACGAAGAGCACGAAGTCGAGCTGCAGCGCGGGCGTCGACGAGCCCGCCGTCGTGGCCACGGTGATGGCCGGGAGCAGCGACATGGAGAGACTCTGTTTCGCGTCGAACACGAGCACCGGATTCCAGGTCAGCGGATCGCACGGCTGCCCGAGGGCGCGCGCGGCGATGCGCGAGTCGGACCAGAGGCGCTTGCGCAATTCGCGGGCGGTCGACCGTGGCAGGTAGCCGCTCCGCTGCATGTGCAGCTGCGGCGCGCCGGCCGTGGTGCTCTTCGGTGCCACGAGCCAAGGCGTGGGCGACGACGAGCCGATGGTGAATTCTTCGTCGAGCGTCACGCTGAACGAGAAGTCGATGTCGATGAAGAAGATCGTGACCGTGGCGCTGGCCTCGACTTCCACGCGGACCTGAACGATCGTGGCCTTGTACGACTCCATGACCACGCGCACGGTGAGCCGCGCCGTCAGGCTGACGCTCACCTTGATGACCGCGAAGTCGACCGATCCGTAGACCTTTCCGACGATGCCGACGATGCCTTCGATCCAGTAGTACGTGCCGTCGCGCGCCGCCTTGTCGTCCGGCGAATACCACGCCACCACGCCTTCCAGAATGCCGATGACGGTGACGTACAACCCGCCCGACAGTGGTCCCTTTCGGATCTCTTTCCCCAGTCCGACCTGCAGGCCGATGCCGAACTCCAGCACCGGGTTGAACGCGCCGTTGGTGATGACCGGAACGCGTTGCGAGGTCGCGCCGGTGAGATAGGCGAAGTAGAACCCACCGAATCCGATGAACGGAAAGATCTGCAGGCAGAAGGAGTCGCTGAAGTCGGTGCCGCGCGGAAAACCGAGGTCGACTTTGAAGTTGCCGTTCGTGTAGACGTCGACCTTGATGATCGGGAGCGTGATCGACACCTCGCCGAACTCCCATTGCCGGAAGGCGTCGGGAACACGCAGCTCGACCTTGAAGACGCCGATGTCGTTGGTGACTTTCTTGTAGAGCAGCTCGAACTGCAGCCCGGCCAGCGAGCCGGCGCGTTCGCCGGCCAGGGCGATGCGCATGCCGTAGAGATAGGGGTCGTTGAAGATGAAGGCGACCGAGACGGTCTCGAGGACTTCGAAGTCGGCGCCGGCCAGAAGGTGACTGGCGCGGTCGAAGCGCATCAGCGAGCCGTTGCCGACGGCCAGCGGATTCCGGTCGGCGTTCTTGACCGGCTGCATCTCGGCGCGCAGCGCGGTGATCACGTCACCCACGGTGTCGAGCTTCGAGGTGTCGCTGAAGGCGACGCGCTGTCCGAGTCCGGCGTACTTGATGTCGACGAGCTTGGGGCCGGTGGCCGGCACCTCGGGGGCGGGCTCGTGCAGCACGTCCCACTCGAGCGCGGTGCCGTCTTCGATGCTGTAGTCCTGGCCGAGGAAACTACCGGAGAGGGCGAGCTTGACGCTTCCCTCGCCGCCGGCGTCGGAGTAGGTGAAGCCGATCGACGTGAGCTTCATGAAGACGAGATTCACGCCGACGGCGTAGTTGATCGTCACGTCGTACGTCTTCAGATCGACAACGACCGAGAGATTCTTGAAGTTGATCTGATTGAGCTCGTCCCACGGCGCGGGAAGCTTGAACGTCGTTCCCGGCGAGGCGAGATTCACCAGCCACTCCAGGATCTCGCCGAGCGAGAGGTCGCCGAACGAGAACTTGAGAAGCGAGTATTCCTTCCCCTTCCTGTCGGTGCCGGAGGTGAGAGCGGCGGAGAGGCTGAAGCGGCCGTACAGAATGCGGAAGATCAGCGTGTTCGAGGTGCTGTCGAAGACGTAGCTGACGAAGACCTGCAGGTTGTTGATGTGGAGCTCGCCCTCGAGAGCGCCGGAGTACTTCCCGGCCGCGTCGCGCTGAAAGAAGGCGGCCGCACGCATCTGCAGGGTGAGCGCGGAGGAGACCTGATACGTCCAGAACCCGGCCGTCCGTCCGGCGATCGAGAAGGTGTTGTCGTTGGTGGTGAACGTCACCGCCAGCCCCTCGATGTTGAGCGCAGGCAGGTAGGCGGGATCGATGTGGAGGAACTGCGTGACCAGACCGCCGAGCGAGATCACTTCCCCCTCGGCGAGCTGGCCGGTGAAGGTCCAGCGTCCGTCGCTCTCGCGCATGGCGCTGACGTCGATGAGCGTGCCGACGACTTCAAGATTGCCCCATACGCCGAAATCGGTGAGGAGCGATCCGGAGGACCAGCTCAGATTCATCCGCAAGCCGACCTGCTTGACGACGAGAACGCCGACGATGATCGTCCACTCCTGATCGGACGCAAGATCGAACGCCATCTGCCGGAGCACCGCGGGGATCAGATTCACGTCGATGAGGAAGTCGTAGATGCTGAAGCTCAGCGTGGCCAGCGAAGACGGCAGATACGGCGCGATCGACGTGCCGATCAGCTCATCGAGATCGGCAATGCTCGGCAGCGGGATCAGCGGCGACCAGATCTGCATCGACCAGCCGCCTTGGTAAGGCTGGCGGGCGACGATGGCGTGGACGTCGAAGGTGCCGATGCGGAACGTGCCGTAGACGATTCCCGTCACGGCGCGCGTGCCGAAGGGGTCCTCGATGTTGAATTCGAGGACGAGGTTCGTGAGGGAGAGCTGTCCCGGAATGATCGTCCAGGGGTTCGTCGAACCCAGGCGGAGATCGAACGTCGCGATGGAGAGAGCGATCGGATCGACGATCAGCATCACTGACTGGATGCTGAACGCGCCGATGTTCGCCACGCCGGCCGGGAGAATGGTCGCCAGGTCGACGCCGCCCACCAGGCTGCCGAGATCGGCGAGACTCGGAAGCGGGATGTCGTTCTGGCTGGCGATGGTCCACACGGCGGTGGCTGGAATGGGAATCGTGACGAGTAGGCCGACCGCTCCACCCACGTGGAAAGCACCGCCCATCGAGCCGGTCGTGAGCGTCTGATAGGGGCCGGAACCTCCCGGCTGAACGCTGTTGACGACAATCGTCGCGTTGAGCGCGCGGAGCTCGATGACGCCCGGAATGATGCTCCACACCGGACCGGCGGGATCGGTCGCAATCGAGAATCCCCACGACACCGTGATGCCGCTCCGAAGGTCGAAGGGCGCCCAGAAAGTCGTCAGGAAGTAGCCATCGAGCATGGCGAACGTGACGGGCAGCTCTGCAATCAGGTCGACCGACGTGAACAGCGCCAGAAACCCCGTGAGACTCGGGATCTCCTTCGAGGTTCCGGGCAGGACGCCGAGCCTCCACTGGTCCTGCCACGGGACGCCGATGGTCATCGGCAAGGTCACCACGCCGCCGAAATCGACGTTGGCCTCGACGGTGATCGTGGAATTCAGCTCCTCCGAGCCATCGTCGAGAGTCCGCTCCTGTGCGCGCAGCATCGCATTCGGATTCGGGAAGAGGAGCGACGGAAATCCGATGATGTTGACGGTGACGTTCGAGAACGGCATGGCCATGGAAATGTCGAACGACAGGCTGTCCTGCGTGACCGGGCCGTAAAACGGCGGGAGGGGCGACGCCAGAGTGGGCTTGAGCTCGAGCAGCGGCGCCAGCGGCCCCACCAAGGCCGTGGGCTTGATGTAGATGCCTGCCCCTTCGACCAGCGTGACGCCGAGCGTGCTGTCCGTCGCGGCGTAGGTGCTGATCGTGAATGCCGGACTCGTGAACTGCAGCGAGTCGAAATAAGTCTCCGCGAGCGGCGGATAGCTCAGCGAGAATTTCCACGCCGCCGGATTGGGGGGGACGATCGTGCCGGTGAGGCTCAGCGTCGAGGGGGTGGCCGATCCGAAAGCCAGGGCCACCGAAGTGCCGGCAAGATTGAACAGCGTGGTGACGCCGCTGCCCGTCACGAGAACGAGATTGTTCGTGTCGTCGGCAATGACAGTGGGCGGTCCGCCGAGTGTGATCGCGTCGAGGCCGAAGGCCTCCTGGAACAGGGCCACGACCGGCAGCGAGCTCGCTCCGTTCATGGTCTGCTCGTTGAGCGTAAGCTGCCCGCCGATGACGGAATTCGTCAGGCTTGTATAGAGCGCCTGTAATTGTGGGTCCAGCGCCATGGGCAGCTTCCTCGGCTTTCCGAATCAGAACGTCATGCGGTCGATGGCCGTACCGGTAAAGAGCTTCCACGGCGGGGAGCCGCCGTCGGGCACCGTCTGATACCCGACAACTTCGTATGCGTCGCAGTTGTCGGTTTCGAGGAGGACGTCGCGGATGATCTTGCGGTCGCCGAACGCCTCCCACAGCGCCGTCATCCAGACGGACCAGAAGCCGGCCGCCTGGGCGAGGGAGGCAGCGAGGGCCGCGGTGCTTGCATAGAAAGAGGGATCACCGTCGTCGATGGCCGTCCGCAGAGCAGTGATCGCCTTCTGTGCGAGACCCCACGCTTTGGTTCGGAGATGGACGCGTCTGTCGATGAGCCGTTCCGCGTTGCTGACGTTGAACGTGTTCGAGGCCTCGTTATAAAAGGGAGTGTTCAATTGAAGCAAATCGATCGTGTTTCGGGCCCGGTCATCCGCCAGAGCGGGGTTGGCGGCGACGAACGAGAGCGTTTGTGTCGACGTCTGCAGGAGGTTCGCCTCGGCGTCGATGAGGTTGTATGAGACCTCACGTAGCGAATAGATGAACGGACTGCCGGCGCCGATGGCGAACGTGGGATCGACGTCCGGCCAGAGATAGTCGTCGAGGCGATCGGCGTCGCTCGTTCTGAAATGGCGGCACCAGTCGCAGGCGAGCAGCAGATCGTCCCAATTGGAGAGGTCAGGTGTGCCGTTCAGCGTCCGCATCCGTTTGGAGGCCACCCCCTCCTCGACATGAACCGGCATCTCGCAGAACGAGCAATACGACCCGATCGTGTCTTGTAGAGCGGTGCGAATGACGACCAGCGGCGGGCGCGCTGCTC
>JBDSFL010000043.1:0-11064 GCA_039919545.1 Thermoanaerobaculia bacterium
CGCTTCGGCTTGGCCTCGCGGTTTCACCGCATGACTCGGGGTCAAGATGGTTCGCTATTCCTTTCTCGTCGGGGACTTTCACCCCTCAACGTCATGCCGGTTTCTACCGGCGCACAGGGTCAGGTCCTCATTCTCCATTATAGAATCGAGGCGTTGCGAGCTCGGCTTCGGAAAAGGCGCGCGGGCGTCCTCGTCTCGCAATGAAACGCTGACGCCTACTTCTTCAAGAGCTTCTGAACCATGTCTTCCATCTCGGACTTGAGCTTCCTGAAGTGCTCGCCTGTTGCGGGGCCGTCGAAGCCGGAGTGAATTTTCGTGATCTTGTGGGCTCGGTCCAGGAAGAGCGTCGTCGGGTAGCCTTGCCAGCCTTCGAGCTGCGTCATCGCGGGTGATGCGGGCGCGGTCGTGGTGGTTCCGGCGATGAGCACCGGGTATTCGATTGCGTAGCGCTCCTTGAAGCGTTCGATCTGTCGCCGGTTTCTCTCGACGTCGGCTGTGTACTCGAAGGCGAGCGCGACGAGCTCCAGCCCTTTCGCGTGATAACGCGTGTAGAGATCCTTCAGGACCGGCGCCTCGTCGTTGCAGTTGGGGCACCAGGTTCCCATGAACGCGACGATCAGCGGCTTTCCTTTGAAACGTGGGTCCTCGGACGTGACCGTCTGGCCCTTCGAGTCCGGAAACGAGAAGCGGTAGGGCGCGGCGGAGTCCTTCGGCTTCACCACCGTGAACGGGTCGGGCAGGTTCGTCTCGGCCGCCTGCGGCGTCAGCCGGCCTGCTCTCCAGCGCGTCGGCGGGTTGTTGCGCGAGCGGTATTCCCCGCGCAACGTGCCGTCCGCCTCCAAGGCTCCGTCGAACCGGTAGACGTGAACGCCGTCGAAGACCTGCAGGACGAGCTCGTTGCCGTCGAAGGAGCCGTGCAACGAACCGTAGTCTCCCGTCGCCTCGCGCAGCGTGCCGGTCACCTGCGCACCCGATTGCTTGAAGAGGCCCGTCGCCTTCGTGACGCTCTTGCCGTCCTCGAACTCCACGCCCCAGGCGCCGTCCAGCGTGGGTGCGGACTTCCCGCTCACCGGCGGCTTCCGGGCCGTGCGCGTGGCCTCGAACGGCAGCTCGAGCAGGCCGCTCGCGGTCTGCCGCGTGTACGTGCCTTCGAGCGCATCGCCCTTGCGATGCGCCTTCATGCTCGCGTCGAAGTGGGCGAGCACCAGGGTCAGCGTCTGCGCGTTCGGATCCCACGACGTGGATGTGAAGGGCGTTTCGGATTTTCCATTCACCAGGAGCGCGCTGAGAGCGTCGCCCTCCGCCTTGATGCGCACGTCGAACTCGACATCGTGAGCCGGCGTCGGGATCAGGCGCGCGTGCCACGTCCCTGCCGGCGTCCACTCGCCCGCGCGGATGGTCAAGGGGGCAACCGAGACGATGGTCAGGAAGAGAGCCGTCAGGGACATGCGGGCCGGAGCCGAAGATCGCGTCATGATCAAGGGAGGGTAACGCGCGGTGCCATGAAAGTAATCCCACGCGCGCCCGCACCCGTGGACCGAACAGCTGCGCCTCTCGGATGCCGCTGTGGCGCCTCGCTGGCGCCCGGCTCGAGCTACTTCCGCTTCGGTTGTCTCTCGCGCGCGAGCCTCTCGCGAAGGGCACGCATCGCCTCGACGCGCGATTTGAATTCCTTCTCCCGTCCCTCTTCCGTCGGCACGTAGTAGCGCTGCCCCGCCAGGGAATCGGGCAGGCAGACGAGCCCGGCAGTCTTCTCCTCGGTGTCGTGCGCGTACCGGTATCCGGCGCCGTAACCAGCCTTCTTCATCAACCCCGTCGGGGCATTCCGGATCGACAGCGGAGGCGGTTCGTTCGGACGCTCCTGCACGTCGGCCTGCGCGGCGCCGTAGCCCACATACAGAGCGTTCGACTTCGGCGCGAGCGCGAGATAGACAGCGACCTGTGCCAGAGCGAGCGCCCCCTCGGGCATTCCGAGAAAATGCACGGCATCCCTCCCCGCGAGGGCCTGACGGAGAGCATCGGGATCGGCCAGCCCCACGTCTTCGGAGGCGAACCGCACGAGCCGGCGGGCGACGTAGAGCGGCTCCTCTCCGGCCTCGAGCATCCGCGCCAGCCAGTAGACCGAGGCATCCACGTCCGAATCGCGCATCGACTTGTGCAGTGCCGAGATCAGATTGAAGTGCTCTTCTCCCGACTTGTCGTAGAGCAGGAGCTTGCGGGCGAAGAGCGTCGTGAGGAGCGGCACGTCGACCGTGCCGCCGGCACCGGAGTGGATCGCGGCGTTCTCCAGCCCCGTCAGCGCACGGCGCGCATCGCCGTCCGCGAAACGCGCCAGCCACCGCGCGGCTTCATCCAGCAGGACGACGCTCCCGCCCAGCCCTCGTTCCGCATCGCTGACCGCCCGCTGGAGCAGCGCGACGAGATCCTCTTCCGAGAGCTGGGGCAGGATGATCACGCGCAACCGCGACAGGAGCGCTCCGTTCAGCTCGAACGAGGGGTTCTCCGTGGTGGCGCCCACCAGCACGATCGCGCCCGACTCCACGTACGGCAGGAAGGCGTCCTGCTGGGCGCGGTTGAAGCGGTGGATCTCATCGACGAAGAGGAGCGTCTTCTGGCCCGAGCGCCGCACGCGCGCCGCCTGCTCCATCACGGCCTTGATCTCCTTGATGCCCGAGACGACCGCCGAGAACGCCACGAAGATGGCCCGGGTTCGCCGCGCGACGATGCGCGCCAGCGTCGTTTTTCCGGAGCCGGGAGGCCCCCAGAAGACGAGCGAGGGCACCCGGTCCTCGTCGATGGCCTTGCGAAGAAAAGAGCCGGGGCCGATCAGCTCGAGGGGCGCCGCGACCTCATCGAGATCGCGCGGGCGCATCCGTTCGGCCAGGGGCGCGTCCGGAGAGGCGTCGAGCGCGCTCCGGGATTCGCTCCCTCCCCCGCCGCCGAAGAGGTCCCCCGACTGCCCGCTCACGGCACGTGGGTTCCGCTACTTCTTCGTCTGTTCCGCGAGCGCGGTCTGCAGGCGCTCGAGAGACGGGATCTCGGGATGCTCCTTGCGGAGGCGTACCAGGATCTCCTGCGCTTTCTTCGTCTCGCCCTTGTCCACGCCGAGGATGAGCGCCTCGTTGAACGCGGCGGGCCAGTGCTTCGGGTCGAGCGTGAGGGCACGCTTGAAGCAATCGAGCGCTTTCTCCGCATCCCCGAGGTTCCGATACGAGACGCCCAGATCGGTCAGCACGTTCACGTCCGAGCCCTTGATCTTCAGAGCCTTCTCGTAGGAATCCACGGCGACGCGCGGGTCGTCGGCGTCGTAGGCGGCATTTCCCAGCTTCACGAGCAGCTCGTAGTCCGTCGGAGCCTTGGCCACCGCGTCCTGGAGCTCGGCCACACGCTGCTTCAGCGCGGGATCCATCGAGATGGCGGGCGCTCCGCCGCCGGAACCGGGGAGGTCGCGCGAGGCGCCGGGCCCGACACCCGCCACGCCCGCATGCGGATCTTCCGCGGCGGGGACCGCCGTGGGCACTTTCTCGAGGTACACATAGGCGGCGGCGAAACCGAGCACGAGGCCTGCGACACCGAACAGAACGCGATCACCCCAGGCGGTCGATCCCGCCGGCCGAGCGCCCGGATGGCTCCCCGAGCCGTGCGTTTCCCTCGCCTCGGGCGGAGGCGGCAGGTGGTCGTCCGCTCGTTTCGATTCGTTCCTCATTGGCGTTGCTCTCCATCGTTTTCTTCGCGGTCGGGCATCAGGTTTCCGCCCCAGGTCCCTGCCGAGGGACCGATGGCCGGCGCAATCGCCGTCGCTTCCCAGGTGCCGACCACTTTCTTTTGCGACGGAGTCACCCGGCCATAGAAGTTCGCGTCCATGCCGCGCTCCGAATCGATACGCTGGAGCGTGAGCTTGTCTCCGACGTACGTGCCGCGCAGCGAGCCGCGGGAGTTTCCATCCAGCGTGTAGTCCCCCGACACGAGCGTCCCGTCGAGGGAGAGCCGATAGCTTCCGCGACGCGAGCCGGGGTTGATCACCACGTCCCACCGGCCGCTGATCGGATCGCTCACGCCGCGCGTGGCCGTCCGGCGCTTGGCGATCTCGTCATTGAGCAGAATGATGCGCCGCGTGCGGTCGAGCAGGCGCTGCGCCTGCGCGTGCCGCCGGGTTGAAACCGCCTGAACACGCGCCTCGGCATCTGCCACGGCTTCGTCGGCCGCCTCGAGGCTGCCGGAATCGCTCTCTCGGTCCCTCAAGAGCTGGATCAGCCGGCCTCGCGCCACGGAGGCGCCGTTCTCGGCGCGCCCCAGCCGGGTCGTCGTGCGCTCCAGCTCGTCGATCTCCTCGGCCCGCGCCTTCCGTTCGAGATCCAGCGAGAGCTGCAGCGTGTCGATGGCCGTCTCGTTGCGCGAGCCGGCTCCCCGCAGCGGGGGAGAAAAAGACAAGAGAATCAAGGTGGCGAGGAGCCCGATGAAGGGCGTTCTGGCACGCATCGACCCACTATACGGAATCCAGCAGCCGAACATCACTGATGCGCTGGAATCAGCTGGGGAGATGAGAGGGCCGAAGCGTGACGTACCGGGAAGGGGCTCAGTGGTCGCGGGAAGGAACGCGCTGCTTGGTGACGGAGCGGTCGAGAGCCTTCTCGATCTCGCTCTCCACCTCGGCCTCTTCGAGGCCGTTGATCTGCGCGATCTCGGAGACGATCAGGTAGCGCGCGCGCTCGTACATTTTCTTTTCACGAAACGAAAGAGCCTTCTGCTTCTGAACCCAGCTCAGGTTCTTCAGCACATCGGCGATCTCGGTGAGGCGCCCGGAGCGCATCTTGTCGAGGTTCTGCTTGTAGCGCCCCTTCCAGTCGCCGGAGGGGAGGATGTTGCCGTCTTCGAGCACCCGGAAGACCCCCCCGAGCTCGGTGCGCCGGGTCAGCGGACGCAGCCCGATGCGATCGCAGTTCCCGACCGGAACCATGACGCGCGAGTTGTTCCCGATCAGCCGGAGCTGGTAACAGGGATGTGGCGAGCCATCCAGGAGCGAATCCTGGATCGTCTCCACAACGCCGACGCCGTGGTTCGGATAGACGAGCTTTTCTCCGATTTTGAATCCCACGGGGAGCCTCCTGTAACTGTTCGAAAGGGGAAAGAAGGTTACCCTCCCATCACAGAACCGTCAACCTCAGGGTTTCGAGCAAGAGCGAATCTGGCGCAGGGATCGAAGCCTCTTCGGCAGCGACCTCCGCGGCGAGCACCGGTGTTCACGAGCGATCAGATCGGGGAATCCCGAAGCGAGCAGCTCGCAAGAGACGACACCCGAGGATTATCTCACTCCACGTCGCCTGGCGCACCGGTTCGAGGGCCATCGCGCTTCTGAGAAGCCTTTCCTTCCTCTGGCCCGCCGAACCGCTCGCGAATCGCGGCATAACTCCTTTGTTCTCAATGGTGCCGGAGGAGGGAATCGAACCCTCACGACCTTGCGATCGGGGGATTTTGAGTCCCCTGCGTCTACCGTTCCGCCACTCCGGCGCAACATCGAGAAGTGCCGTCGAGCGGGATTCTACGTCGTCATTCCCACTCGAACGTGAACGTCCGGTCGAAGTGCGCGAGGCACGAGCCCACGACCGTCCCCAGCACGTTCCAGAACACGTCGTTCACGTCCGCCGCCCGCGTCGGCAGGAACAGCTGCACGGTCTCGATTCCGATGCTGAAGAGAATTCCGGCGAAGATCACGTCCAGATGGTTCCGCCAGGCCTTGCGTCCGCGCACGTCGAGAAACTTCCAGGCCAGGAAGCCCCAGATCGCGAACATCAACAGGTTCCCGGCGATCCCCACGATGGCGTAGAGGAAGCCGTTCGAGAACACGTCACCGCGGCTCGCGCGCGCCGCGAGGCGCTTCACGTCCTCGAACGGGGCGAGATTCGTCCTGACTCCCGGCCCGCCCTGAACGAGCAGCGTCACGGCGAGGAGCAGGATCGTGAAGATCGCAAGGAGCAGCCCTTGCGCCCCCTTGCCGACGCGGAGTCGCTTCACTCGCGCCGCTTCGGGTCCGGCAGCTCGATGGGCGCCGGCACGTCTGCGGGCCTCCGGGCGGACGGAAAGCCGTTCCGAAACCACCCGACCGCTCCGTCCGAGATGAAGATCACGTACTGGAATCCGCGCGCCGAGAGCAGCTGGCACCCGCGGCGCCCCATCTCGCCGTCCACGCCGAAGACCACGATGGTGCTGTCACGCAAGGGCTGGAGCTGGGCGCTGACGGCCCCGAGCATTTCCAGCGGGATGAGCTGGGCACCGGGGATGCGTGCTTCACGTTCGGTCACCTCGGCCGGCTTCCGCAGGTCGATCAGGTGCATCGTCGGGTTGTCCTTGAGCATCTCGAAGACGACCGCCGACCGCATCTCCCGGCACGCGGCGTCCACGCGGCGTGTCCCGGTCCCGAGACAGCCAGGGAGGAACGCCGAGCCGCACACCAGGGAGCCGAAGAACAGGAGCCTGGCCGTCACCGGGAAACCCCTCGCGGGCTCCGCATCGACGGTGGACGGGAAGATCACGGTGAGCAGGTTACCGGAAACGAAGCCTGCACGGCGGCACCGTCCACGAGTTTGACGAAACAGGAAGTCGTCTTGACAATCGCGCCGTGAGACGCCCGGCCCAGCAAGGCAAACCGCGCCCCGCCGCCGTGCCTGCGCACGAGGGTTTTTTTCTCTCGGAGTTCCTGGGCGAGATGGTGCTCGACGTCTCGAAGAAACCCGTGGCGCGCATCCGCGACTTCCTCGTGGCGACCGGTGAGAAGAGCCCGTTCCCGCGCATCACCGGCCTGTTCCTGCGCGACCGCTTCGAGACTTTCGTCCTTCCCTGGGAAGACGTCGCCATTTTCCAGAGACGCGCCGTGAGGACCAGGCTCTCGCGCGAAAATCTCATCCACCGCGCTCCCTTCGAGCACGAGATCCTCTTGGCCCGCCACCTGCTCGACAAGCAGATCGTCGACATCAACGGCGTCAAGGTGGTGCGCGTCAACGACCTGAAATTCGACTTCGTCTCGGGCGACCTCGTGCTCACCGCCGCGGACGTGGGTGTGCGGGGCATCATCCGCCGCGTCTTCGGCGCCGGCATCACGCCACGCGGCGGCCGCTTCTCCGACGTCTCCTTTCCCGCGCGCCTGATCCCCTGGGATTCCATGCAGCCGCTCCATCCGCGGCTCGACCGCCTGCAGACCACGCTGCCGCACGAGAAGCTCGCGCGGCTGCACCCAGCGGACATCGCCCACGTCATCAGCCAGATCTCGGTGAAGGAGCGCACCGCGGTGTTCGAGCGGCTGGACGTGGAGACCGCCGCCGACACGCTGCACGAGCTGGAGCCCGAGCTCCAGGTCGAGCTGCTCGAAGATCTCCCCGCGCCGCGAGCCTCCGAGATCCTCGATCAGATGCCGGCCGACGAGGCCGCCGACGTGCTCGGCGATCTCGACGGCGATCACGCCCGCGACCTCGTGCAGCGGAGGGAGAAAGAGGCGGCCGAGGAAGTCACCGAGCTGCTCGTCCACGACGACAACACGGCCGGCGGGCTGATGGGCACCGACTACGTCACCTTCCCCCCCGAGCAGAACGTGGGCGACACGCTGAGGCGGCTCAGGCCCATCGCGCGTGAAGCGGAGGTCCTCTTCTACTTCTACGTGGTGGACGAGCGCGAGCGCGTGCTCGGCGCGCTCTCCGTACGAGACCTGCTGGCCGCCGAGGACGACGACGTCCTCGAGAACGTGATGGCCACTCCGATCCGCAGCGTCACCGCCGACGTTGCCGCCGACGAGGTGGCCGAGGTGATGTCCAGGTACGACCTCCTGGCGCTGCCGGTGACCGATCCGGAAGGGATCCTCGTCGGCATCATCACGATCGACGACGTGGTCGACCGGCTTCGGCCGCGGACACGCGCCCGAAGACGGAGACTGCGTTGATCGGAGGCGCGAGATCCGGTGAGCACTCCCCCGCGACCTCTTCGACCGCGCAGGACTGGCGAAAACGGCTGACCATCTTCCTGGCGATCCTGGGGCCGGGGATCATCACGGCGAACGTCGACAACGACGCGGGCGGCATCGCCACGTACTCGATGGCGGGCGCGCACTTCGGCTATTCGCTCCTCTGGACGCTGATCCCCATCACGGTGGCGCTCGTCGTCGTGCAGGAGATGTCCGCGCGGCTGGGCGCGGTGACAGGCAAGGGCCTCGGCGAGCTGATCCGCGAGAACTACGGGCTGCGCGCCACCTTCTATCTCCTCGTCGCGCTCCTGGTGACCGATATCGGGAACACCGTCGCCGAGTTCGCGGGCTGGGCGGCCGCGCTGGAGATTTTCGGCATCCCGCGGTGGATCTCGGTGCCGATCGGCGCGTTCGTCGTGTGGTGGATCGTCGTGAAAGGGAACTACAAGACCGTCGAGAAGATCTTCCTGTTCGCGTGCACCATCTATCTCACGTACATCGTGTCGGCGCTGTTCGCCCGTCCGGTGTGGAAAGACGTGCTCATCCAGACGCTCGAGCCGAAGATCGAGTCGAGCGCGGCGTGGATCCTGATGATCATCGGCATGGTCGGCACCACCATCGCTCCCTGGATGCAGTTCTACCTGCAGTCTTCCATCGTCGAGAAGCGCATCGGCCCCGAGGAGTTCCGCGTCTCGCGCTGGGACGTGATCCTGGGCTGCGTCTTCGCGGCAGTGGTCGCCTTCTTCATCGTCGTCGCCTGCGGGGCCACGCTGTTCCCGAAGGGCATCCGCATCGCCGGGGCCGAGGATGCGGCGCTGGCTCTCGAGCCGCTCGCCGGTAAGTGGGCCAAGAACCTCTTCGCCATCGGTCTGGCGAACGCCTCTCTCTTCGCCGCGTCGATCCTTCCCCTGGCCACCGCGTACTCCATCTGCGAAGGGCTCGGCTTCGAGTCGGGAGTCGGGAAAACGTGGAGCGAGGCTCCGCAGTTCCATGCTCTGTACACCGGGATGATCGCGATCGGCGCCGGGATCATCCTCATCCCGGGAGTGCCCCTCTTTCCCGTCCTCTTCCTCTCGCAGGTCCTGAATGGCCTCCTGCTCCCCTTCGTGCTCGTCTTCGTCTGCCTCCTCATCAACCGCAGCGACCTGATGGGCGAGTACGTGAACGGCCGTACCTGGAACGTCATCGCCTGGGGCACCTGCCTCGTCATGATCGGCCTCACGATCGTGCTCGTGATCGCCACCATCGCGCCCAGCCTGTTTCCCGCCTGACGCGTCCAGGTGACGCGGCGCACAGAGGTGAAAGGAACAGTCGTTGCTTAATCGCTTTTCGGACCCGTTCGGAGACCGTACGGGCCATTTTTGAGGACGGAGCGGACGCTTCGGCCGGAGGATCGAAATCCATGCGGGCTTTTCGAACGAGTTTCCTGTTTTCCCTCGCGATCGTGGCTTCGTGCCTCGCCCCCGCCTCCGCGCAGGGGCAGAACCGGACGGGAACCGTCGAGATCACTCCTTTCGGAGGCGGCTACTTCGGAGGACGTCTGTACGAAGGCTCCAACGAGATCTTCACGCGCGACGTGGACGTGCGCACGGCCGGAACCTACGGCCTGCGCGTGGGAGTGAACGTGAATCGCTGGCTCGAAATCGAGACCGGGTTCTCGACCGCTCGCGCGAACATCGAGGCTCGTGGGTCGAGCTCGGGCCTCTTCGGCGGCGGACGCAAGCTGGGAGAGCTGGACGTGAAGCACTACGATCTGAACGGCGTCTTCAACTTCGGCAGGCGACGGGTGATTCCGTACTTCACGATCGGCGGCGGTGCCACCACCTTCCGCGCGCGCGTGCCCGGAGTCGATGTCTCGGACGACACCCGGTTCACTGCGAACATGGGGCTCGGCGTGAAGGTGTTCTTCAACCCGCACGTGGGGCTGCGCTTCGAGGGTCGAGGCCGCAGCGCGCTCGTCGACGACTCGCGCTGCTCGGATCGGTTCGAAGATTGCGACGATTTTCGCGACCGCGACCGCGACGACGATCGCTCCAACCGTCGCTGGTATTCGAGCGGCGAGCTGACGGGCGGAGTGACGGTGGCTTTCTAGCTTTGGAAAGTGGGCGGCTCGATCCGGATCATCCGGGCGCCGCCCTCGATCTCGCGCAGCGAGATCCGCCACGCCGCCATCGAGAGGAAAGGCTCGCGAGGCCACTCGATTGCGACCACCGCGCCGCGGCGCAGCCCCTCCTCGAGCCCCAGATCCTCCAGCGAACGTTCCGAGCCGCCATCGGCGAGGCGATACAGATCCGCGTGCAGGAGCACGGTGCGCTCCGGCGGGCCGTACTCGTGCACCAGCGCGAACGTGGGCGACGCCACCTCGCCGGGATCGGCGCCCAGCCCGTGGGCCAGCCCGCGCACGAGCGCCGTCTTGCCGCTCCCGAGGTCGCCGAAGAGGAGGACGAGGTCGCCCGCCTCGAGGCGCAAGGCCAGCTCGCGCCCGATGCGGCGCGTTTCCTCCTCGCTGAGCGAGATCTCCTCGCGAGCCGCGCCGATGGCTTCGGTCACACGTCGTCCTGCGGATGCGTGAAGAGAGCCTGAAAGGCGGCGGGCAGGTTGGAGGCGATGTCGGAGGCGATCAGGCCTTCCTCTCCCTTCTCTTCCCGGGCGAGATCACCCGCGGTGCCGTGCAGCCAGGCTCCGGCCGAGGCCGCGTCGCGCGCGGTGAAGCCGCGCGCGAGCAGGGCGCCCACGAGCCCAGTCAGAACGTCTCCCATGCCGCCGCTGGCCTGGCCCGCGTTCCCCGCGAGCACGGTGGCCGCCCAGCCATCGGGCGTCGCGACGAGCGAACGAAAGCCTTTCAGGATCACGGTGGCGCCCGACAGGCGGGCCAGCATGCGCGCAGCGCCGAGGCGATCGCGCGCGATTTCACCGGTATCGGTTCCGAGCAGACGGGCCGCCTCGCCGGGATGCGGCGTGAGCACGGTCGCCGAACCTCGGCGCGCAAAGAGCTCGGGCCGGCCCGCGGCGAGGTTCAGGGCATCGGCATCGAACACGGCGGGGATCGGCGCCGCGGCGAGGCGCTCACTCAGCGACCTGGCCACCTCCGAGGTTCCGAGTCCCGGACCCACGGC
>JBDSFL010000129.1:0-4870 GCA_039919545.1 Thermoanaerobaculia bacterium
AATGGAAGCCCGACGAACGTGAGGGCCACCATGATGCCGAGCGGCGTGAACGCCACGTTCACGCCCACCGCCGCGAGCGGCCTGCCGAGCCATCCCGACGGGGCCAGCAGCGTGGTGAGCACGATGCCGGCGACCGCGGTGGGTAGCGCGAAGGGGAGGTCGACCAGGCTGTCGACGACCTTGCGACCCGGAAACCGGTCGCGCACCAGCACCCACGCCACGACGAGCCCGAAGAAGGCGTTCACCAGCGCGGCCACGAGAGAGGTGCCGAGGGTGAGCCGGTACGCGGCGAGCACGCGGGGAGACGTGAGGGTCGCCCAGAACGACCGGGCATCCGTGGAGGCGGCCTTCAGGATCAGCGCCGAGAGCGGGATCAGCACCATCACGCTGAGGTAGCTGACGGTCAGTCCCATCGTCAGGCCGAAGCCGGGAAGCCGTCCCGGGCGCGCTCGCGAACCCGCCATGCTCAGCGTGCCTGGTAAATCTGGTCGAAGAGCGCGCCGTCGTCGAAGTGCGTCTTCTGCGCCTTCGTCCAGCCGCCGAACAGCTCGTCGATGGTGAAGAGGGGGATCGCGGGGAGCGTCTCTTTCGCGGCGCTCCGCGAGCGGTAGTGATTCCTCGCGATGATGGCCTGGGCGGCCGGGGTGTAGAGAAACTCGAGGTACGCCTGCGCGAGCGCCCGCGTGCCGCGCCGATCCACCACCTTGTCGACGAGCGCCACCGGCGGCTCGGCCAGGATGCTGAGCGTGGGATAGACGATCTCGAGCCGGTCCTTGCCGAGCTCCTGCACGGCGAGATACGCCTCGTTCTCCCACGCCAGCAGGACGTCGCCGATCTCGCGCTGCACGAACGTGGTGGTGGCGCCGCGCGCTCCCGAGTCGAGGACGGGAACGTTCTTGAAGAGCTTCGTCACGAACGCGCGGGCGCTCGCGTCGCTCCCCCCTGGCTGCTTCAGCGCCCATCCCCACGCCGCGAGGTAGTTCCAGCGCGCTCCGCCCGAGGTCTTGGGATTCGGCGTGATGACCGAGAGGCCGGCGCGCGCCAGGTCGCCCCAGTCCTTCACGTGCTTCGGATTCCCGCGCCGCACGAGGAAAACGACGGTGGAGGTGTACGGCGCGCTGTTGTTCGGCAGGCGCTTCTGCCAGCCGGGCGGCACCAGCCTGGCCTCGCGATGCAGGGCGTCGACGTCGTACGCCAGCGCGAGCGTCACCACGTCGGCCTCGAGCCCGTCGATCACGGCGCGCGCCTGCTTGCCGGAGCCGCCGTGCGACTGACGGATGGTGACGCTCCCGCCCGATCTCGCCTTCCGCTGCGCGGCGAAGGCGGTATTGATCTCCTGGTAGAGCTCGCGCGTGGGGTCATAGGACGCGTTGAGGAGGGTTTGGGCCTGGGAGGCCTGGGCTGCTGCTCGATGCGGAGCGAGGGAGAGACAGGCGATGACTGCAAGGAGGATCGCCCGAAAGGCGCGCCGCGACTCCCGGAACCGAGAGTTGTATGCCAAGTCAATCGTTTTAGTGGACATCGCGATAGCCCTCTACACGGAGCTCTTGATCTTGCGGGCCCGCGCCGTGAGCGCCCGACGGTTCCGCTGGTTCAGGTCCTGCAGGGTGGTGTGATCGATGATCGCCGACGCGGCGTTCCTCACATCGAGGAAGAGATCGAAGAGGCCGGGATGCCGCGGCTCGGTGCGCACCCGGTGCGCCAGCTCCACCGCATCACCGAAGGGCGCGAGAGGCCCGTCGATCAGCCGGATCACGTCCCCGACCACGATCTCGGCCGGGGGACGCCGCAGGCGATAGCCCCCCTCGCGCCCACGCTCGCTCGTGACGAATCGGGCATTCTTCAGGGCGACGAGGATCTGCTCGAGAAATTTCTCGGGAATCTCCTCGGCCTCCGCGATGTCGTGAATCTTCACGAGCCCCTGGGTGTAGGCGTCCGCCAGGTGCGAGAGGGCCTTCAGCGCGTAGAGGCCGCGGCGGGAGATTTTCATGGTCGGGGCGGCTCACAATTCATATCTATGTCTACAGACTCGGTAGAGTAACGCGGGCGGCGTCCGCCGGTCAACCTGCGCACCGCTCTGGGTCCGTTGGTCGATCCCGGGGCGGCCTCGTTCGCGCGCTCGAAACGGGCCGCGCCGTTTTCTGGCGGTAACATGCGCCGGCTCACGATGAACGACGCCGAACCGGACGCCCGCCCCGCCTTCTCCTTCTCCCATCTGTCGAAGGTGTACCGGCTGTACGGCACCCCGCGGGACCGCCTGCGCGAGGCCGTCTCGGGGAGCGTGCGGCACGCCGAGGTGCATGCGCTGCGGGACGTGTCGGGCATCGTGGAACGCGGGTCGGTGGTGGGGGTGATCGGCGAAAACGGCTCGGGCAAGAGCACGCTGCTGAAGATCCTCGCGGGTACGACGGCACCCACCAGCGGAGACGTGGTGATGCCGGGGCGTGTCGCCTCCATCCTGGAGCTCGGCTCCGCCTTTCACCCAGAGGTCTCGGGCCGGCGGAATGCCACGCTCCAGGCCGCGCTCTCGGGCCTCACGAAGGCCGAGACCGCCAACGCGATGCCAGAGATCGAGGACTTCGCCGAGCTGGGACAGTTCTTCGACCGGCCCGTGAAGACGTACTCCTCGGGGATGCAGATGCGGCTCGCCTTCGCGGTGGCCACGGCCGTCCTCCCCGACATCGTGCTCCTGGACGAGGCGCTGGCCGTGGGCGACGGACGCTTCCAGAAGAAGTGCGTCGACCGCATCTTCGAGCTGAAGGCGTCGGGGCGGACGATTCTCTTCTGCAGCCATGCGATGTACTACGTGTCCACGCTGTGCGACCACGCCCTCTGGCTGAGCGGCGGGGCCATCGCCGCGCAGGGGAGCTCGCAGAGCGTGGTGCAGCAGTACGAGGAGTTCATCGCGCGCAAGGATCGCGTCAAGCAGCCGGAGACGTCCGCCACGGCGACCGCGTCGGGCTCGCACGGCATGATCCTGAAGATCCGCGTGGTGGACGGGGCGGGGGCGGTGCAGGAGGGCTTCAAGCCGCGGGAGGGCTGGGCGGTGGAGGTCGACTTCGCGCCCGATCACGCCGAACGGCCCCTGCAGATCCACGTTGCGGTCTCGACGCGCGACAACGTCGTCTGCTTCTCGGCCGACTCGCGCCTCGAGGGGACGGGCCCGTTCGTGGGCAAGGAGCTTTACCGCCTGCGCATCTCGCTGGACGAGCTGCCGCTAGGAAAAGGGGAGTTCGTGGTGCACGTCTACGTCGTGGACGAGAAGTCGCTCGCGCTCTACGACCAGCGCAGCGACACGTTCTTCCACGTGGAGGCGAGCCACTGGAGAAGCGGGCTCATGGCGGTGCCGCTGCGGTGGGAAGAGCTCGATTGATCGTCCGGTTCGAGGGAGAGCTTTCGGAGACCGGCCCCCAGGACCTGCGCCGGGCGGCGCGCCGCTCCCGCGATGCCTGGCGCGCGGCGGCCCGGCCCGGTGATGTCGTCGTTGCGCCGGATGATCCGCGCGCCGCGCGCGCCGACGCGACGCTGGTCGTGCGCGAGGAGGCCGCCCTCGTCCCCGCGGGGGCCCTCCGGGCCGCGCTCGGTGCGCTCGAACGGGGAAGGAACGCGGTCGCCGTGTCGGGTTTCTTCCCGGGCACGGCGCCCTCCTCGGAGCCGTACGCCACCGTGTGGGAGTTCGACCGAGCAGCGGCGATGCGGCAGGAGAACGAGCCGGGAAACGAAGCCGAGCTCGAAGCCGATGGCACCGAGCCGGCCGAGCTTCGGCGCACGGGCGCGGGCGCAGACGACGCGCCGGCGCGCCGGCTGTCGTCCTTCGTGGTGCACTCGTTTGCCGGACGCAAGGGGCACGCGCGACCCGAGGTGCTGCCTCTCGTCCCGGAAGCGGCACGCACGGTGCTCGACGTGGGCTGCGGAGAAGGCGCGCTCGGCGCGTCGCTGGCCGCTCGCGGACTCCACGTGACCGGGGTCGAGCTGGATGTCGAGGCCGCGGCCATCGCGGCCACCCGCCTGCGCCGCGTCGTGAACGCGCCCCTCGAGGAGAGCTGGAGCGAGCTGGGCGAGCGATTCGACGTGGTATTGGCGTGCGACCTCCTCGAGCATCTCGAGGATCCGATCGAGGCGCTCGGGCAGCTGCGTGAACTGCTGAAGGAGAATGGCGTCCTCGTCATCTCCGTGCCGAACGGTTCGAGCACGGCCGTGCTGGCGGGCGCGCTGATGGGACGCTGGGACGCCGCGCTCGAGGGCGTCGTCGCGGACGACCACCGCACGTACGCCGGCCGCGTCGGCTGGGAACGGATCCTGCGGGCGGGCGGATTCCGGATCGAGCGCTGGGCGTCGGCTCCTTACGAGCCCGCGGTGCTCGCGCCGTGGCGTGAAGTGTTTCACGTGGGCGGGCACGGCGACGAGCTCGCCCCGCTGCAATGGCTCGGCGTGGCGCGCGCGGCGGATCGGGAGCCGCTCGTGCTGGGTGCGAGCGGGTTCGGGAGCACGGGCCTTTTCGGCGACGACCCGTTCCGAATGGTCGCGACCGCGCTCGAAGCGCAGGCCCGCGTCACGCAGACCTTCCCGAATCCCGGCTCCGCGCTTGCGCTCGACGCCCTGCTGCGCGGCGACGTGGCCACCGGGCCGGCCCGTGCGGCGCTCGTGGCGGGGGGCACCCGACACGGACTGGCCGTGCGCTTCGCGGCAAGCGGCATCGCGGTTTCGATCGAGGCCGCGGAGAGCTGTCCGATCCCCGCTTCACTCGAGGCGATCTGCGCCCGGGCGCGCGCGCTCGGCCTCCCGGTGAACGAGGAGAGCCTCCGGACGAGCGTGTGGCGCGCGGTCTTCACCCGCGTCGAGAGCCGCGCATGAAGATCGTGTACGTCGT
>JBDSFL010000159.1:0-5903 GCA_039919545.1 Thermoanaerobaculia bacterium
CGCGGGGTGGAGCAGTCTGGTAGCTCGTTGGGCTCATAACCCAAAGGTCGCAGGTTCAAATCCTGCCCCCGCAACCAATCATAACTTCTGTCAAGTAAGGCAGTTACGGAGCCCGGCGGAAACGTCGGGTTCTTCGTTTTCGGAAAAATCCCTAGGTCATCCCTAGGTTGGTCGCGTTTGGACCGCGCTGGGAGCGGTCTGAACGCTTCTGATCCGCCCGGCTGAATCGACGAGCGGTATCGGTATGCCGATACCGTCTCCCGAAGAGCTGACCTCGACCTGAGCGGTCCCTCGAACCCGGACCAAAATCCCTAGGTCAATTCCTAGGTCTCCTCCACAGGACCTGGCTGAGGAACGGGTAAGATCAGTTCATGCCGCCTCGGAGAACAAGAAAGGGAGGCGCCCCGCCCGAAACTCCCGACCTCCCGTCCCTCTTCCCGGGATTTGAAGAACCAGGTGGAGAGCCTATCCCCGCACCCCCGCCACCCGCGAGTCCACCGTCTACCAGCGCAATCGTGCACGGCCCTCCTGTCCCACCGCAGCAACGCCTCCTCCTTTACTCGGCGGCCCAGTGGGAAGATTTCGTCCATGAATGGGCGCACTTCTGCCTCAAGACCATCTACGTTCAGGTCGAGCGCTTCGGTAATGCCGGCGACCGCGGCATCGACGTTCTTGGGTTTTCGGACGCGCGCAAGCTCAACGGGGTTTGGGACAACTACCAGTGCAAGCACTACGACCACCCGCTCTTTCCGACGGAAGCGTGGCCTGAGATCGGCAAGCTCCTGTGGTACACGTTCAAGAAGGAATACCGCTCGCCGCGCCGCTACTTCTTCGTCGCACCGAAGGGCGTCGGGACCTCGCTGGCGGGGCTCCTCGCTGATCCGCCAAAGCTGAAGGAGCACCTGATGGCAGGCTGGGACAAGTACTGCCGCACCGCTATCACGAAGACGGAGGAGATAGCTCTGACTGGGCCGTTTCGAGACTACGTGGGGTTCTTCGACTTCACGATCTTCGACACCAAGACCAGCCTCCAACTCGTCGATGACCATCGCTCTAGCCCCCACCACAGCCTGCGGTTCGGAGGAGGACTCCCCACCCGCCCCCCGGTTGCCGAACCCCCGTCTGATCTCGCGGCCGGCGAGAGTACGTACGTGTCGCAGCTTCTCGGGGCGTATGCGGAGCACAAGAAGACAGCTGTACCTGACATCGCGACGCTCAGGATGTGGGCGCCGCTCTCGGAGCACTTCAAGCGGCAGCGAGAGGCCTTCTACCACGCCGAGTCTCTCAGGATCTTCGCTCGCGATACCGTTCCGACGGGCACCTTCGAGTCGCTCCAGAAAGACATCTACGACGGCGTCGTCGATACACACGACGCGGATCATGCGGATGGATACGTGCGGGTCTGTAGGGTCACAGAAGCCGCACGCAACCTGAACCTTACCGAAAACGCGCTTCTCAGCGCGGCGCGACCCAAGGACAGAGATGGGGTCTGCCACCAGCTGGCGAACGATGATCGGCTGCGATGGACCAAGTCGTAGCGCCGCGGCCTGTCGTCACGTTCAATGGACCGCTTGAGGTGGGTATCCGGACCGTGACGATCCTTGGCGCGGCCTACCCGCGCGCCTTCGATCTGCAAAGGCTGATTGCGTTCGATTACTTGTTAGTACATACCGGTGAGGTTGGTGGTCCCGACAGCCTCCATCCGCCGGCGCCGCTTCAGTCGGCAGAGTTGCTCGTCCGACGTGGTGTCCTTGAACAGGCCCTCCTCCTAACAATGACGCGCCAGCTCGTGACCCGAGAAGCGAGCGTCGCCGGCTTCCTCTACCGCGCAGGCGAGAACGCCATTGTCTTCCTCGACTCGATGGCCTCGGAGTACCTTGTAGAACTCACGCGGCGTGCGTCGTGGCTCGTGAAAACGTTCGGGAATACGTCCGAACCGGAGTTCCGGCGCTTGATGCAGACGTACCTGGACAGGTGGGTGGAGGAGTTTCAGATCGCGGAACGAAGCCTCGGGAGCAACTCGTGACGATTCCCGGCCTCCAATTGCGCCATCTTGTCTTTCACGGGCCGGGAAGACCGACTGCCTCTGTGGTGTTCGGCGCCGGATTGAACGTCGTCTACGGCGCCTCTGACACAGGGAAGTCCTTTGTCGTCGAAGCCATCGACTTCATGCTCGGGGGCAAGACAGCGCTCCGCGACATCCGAGAGCGTGTCGGATATGACCGAGTACTGCTGGGGCTCGAGACGCTCAGCGGCGATGCGTACACCCTCCAACGGAGCACTGAAGGCGGCGGTTTTCGCGTTTATGACGGGCTGCATTTGGAACCGCCACCCATCGAGACCCCCGCAAAGGTCCTCGCCGATCAACATAGCGACAAGAGCACTGAGAATCTCTCGACCTTCCTTCTCGATCTATGCGGACTGCCCGGCAAGCGTATACGACGAAATAGGGCGGGTCTGACGTACAGCCTGAGCTTCCGAAACCTCGCGCGACTCGTCATCGTCGACGAGAACGAGATCATTGAGAGGCGGTCGCCGCTCTCGGACGGCAACCCCACCGCCGACACACCGAACTTCGCGACGTTCAAGTTGCTCCTCGCCGGTGTCGATGACTCGGCACTGACGTCACGTGATCCCCGAACGCCAGATGCACAGTCATTCGACGCGCAACTCGGGCTGCTCGACCAGCTCCTCGGAGACCACAAGAAGCGCCTGCGTGAGCTCACGAACGACCCAGAGAGTCTCAGTGATCAGCTCGAACGCATCGATACATCGCTGGCCCAGCACTCCGCACAGCTCGAGGCGACGGAGTCGAGCTATCGACTCCTCATCGACCGTCGACGGGAGCTTCGTAAGAAACTCGAAGAGGGCCGCGACCGGCGGTTAGAAATCGCGTCTTTAATCGAACGGTTTAATCTCTTGGATCGGCACTACCTGTCAGATCTCGGTCGGCTACGAGGCATCCAGGAAGGGGGCACACTCTTCGCTATCCTCGGGCAGGGGCCCTGTCCTCTCTGCGGCGCTGATCCCGCTCACCACCGCCTGCATGAAGACTCCGACACGAACGTCGAGGCAGTCGTCGTGGCCGCGGGCAGCGAGATAGCGAAAATCGAACTCCTTCGCAGGGAGCTCAATGACACGCTCGAAGGTTTGAATCTCGAGGCAGGCAGGTTCGACCGCCGTCTGCCCCGGGTGGAAGATGAGCTGAAGGGCGTCGCCAGTGACGCGGAACAGATTGCAAACCCACTCTCCCGTATGCGCACGACCTACGCTCAGTTTTCAGACAAGCGCGGGCAGGTGCGGGAAGCGTCCTCTCTTCTTCAGACCATCCGGGACATCGAGCGCCGACGCTCCGACCTAGAGAACGGTCCATCAGACGGGCCCGAGTTGGCGGTCGCTGACGGCGATCTCCCTGCCGCCGTCGCTGACGAGTTCGCCCAGAGCGTTAAGGGCATCCTCAGTGCGTGGCACTTCCCGCAGGCCACGCGTGTCCATTTCGACTCAAAATCGCGCGACATCGTCATCGCGGGAAAGCCCCGCGGTGCGAGCGGCAAAGGGCTGCGAGCCATCACGCACGCGGCGTTCAGTATCGGCATCTTCGAGCACTGCCGCTCCCGCGGGACACAGCACCCTGGCTTCGTCATCCTCGACTCACCGCTGCTGACGTATCGAGAACCCGAAGGTGCTGAGGACGACCTGAGCGGGACTGACCTGAAGGACCGCTTCTACGCGTACCTCGGGGCCATCGAAAATGATCGGCAGGTACTGATCGTGGAGAACACGGATCCACCGGCAGCGATTGTGGCGGGACCCAACGTCACCTTCTTCAGTGCGAACCCGCACGAAGGCCGATACGGGTTCTTCCCCCCTACACCCAGCTCGGTTGTGAAATCCGACGGGACTCCAAGCGCCACAGAACCGGAAGCACACACCTGATCCGGTGTCGGGACAGCGCCCGCGCGGGATCGGACCGCGGCGGGCGCGTGGATGCATCCGGGATGGTGGCGCTACGAAGCGCGGCGCGCGCGGACGGGCTCGATCTCGTCGGGAGGGAGGGTGCCGTGGAGCCAGCGCGCGATGGAGCAGGCGGACCACCGCGGGTTCCCGGCGCCGTTGCGCAGGGGGCGCGGCAGGATGCCGCCCCGCGAGTGGAAGGTGTAGATGGACGCGGTCGCGTAGGACGTGGCGGTACCGACCTCGGCCGGCGTGAGGGCCACTTTCCGCGCGTGGAGGTGGCTGCACTGCGGGCAAGCCATCAGGTCCGGGGCGGCGGATGCGGGCGGCTGTGCGTCGTTCGCACCCATGGGCATAGACCTCCTTTTCCTCGTCGTCAGGAGAGCGCAGTCTCTGGCCCGGGCGGCGGCCTGGCGCGCGTGCCGCCCGACTCGTCGGTGTAGCGCACGGCTCAGCCCAGGAGCCGTACCCGCTCGGCCGAGTCGACCGTGCGCCACACCGGACCGAAGAAGCGCCCTGCCTTTTCGGCGAGCGCGGCGGCGCGTTCGGCACGCGCCGTCGGCTCGACCTTCGGGTGCACGAGCGCGAGGTGGGTGAACGCGTAGAGCGCGCGGTCGCGCGGATCGAGGACCTGGAGGGATCGCAGCACACCGGCTACCAGCCGTTCCTCGAGCGTAGGCGTCGACGCGACGTAGAGCACACGGAACGGACGCACGCCGCTCACCCTGAGCCGCGCGAGGGTGTCGGGCACCACGCGTGTCGCGCGGGCCGCGTACGAGCGGAGTCCGTGCGCCTGCGCGAGGTCCTCGAAGCCGGTCTCCTTGCGCCCGGTCTCGACCTCGAGCAGGTAGGGCTGGCTGACCGGCTGCCCGTTCACGAGGGACCGGACGACGACGACGCCATCCGGGCGGAGCTTCATCACCTCCTGGCCGTCATCGAGGTAGAGGCGCTTGCGGAGGGCGGCGTTCAGGTGCGCGGCAATCGGGACGGTCGGCACATCGAGCACGAGCTCCTTGTCGAAGCGCGAGAGGAGCAGCTCGCCGCCCGAGACGTGCCGCACGCCGGCGGAAGCGAGCGCGAGCAGGTTCGCGATGGCGAGTTGGTGCTGGAGCTGGCCGAGCTCGTGGCGCTCGACCGCGACGCGCGTCTTCGCGGTGTTCTCCACGATTCGGAGCAGGGCTTCCTCGTCCTGGCCGGTCGCGCTCGCGAGCGTCTGCGCGCCGGATCGGGAGAGCAGGTAGTAGATGGGGTTGGAGCCGGTGCCGCGTGGGGCGGGCGGCTGCATCTTCGCGAGCAGCCCGCCATCGGCGAGCGCCTTCACGCGGTCGGAGACGCCGCTGTAGCCGCCGAAGCGGTCCGGGTCAAGCCGCAGGCTGTCGAGCGCCACGAAGTGCCAGGAGGCCGCGGCCTGGAGGATCGAGACGTCACGCGAGGAGAGGACGCGCCGCTTGCCGTCGGTGCCGATGACCTCCGCGATCGGGGGCGGGGGACTGGATGGCGTGACGTCTCCGCTCGCCTCGGTCTCCGCGGTCTCACCAGCGAAGGCGGCTACGCAGACCGGCGGTGCCGCCGCGACTGGCGCCTGCGCAGCCTGAGCAGGCACGGACCCTTCGGGCGGCGGGGTTCCGACCGTCGGCATCGGTGGCACAGGCCGCTCGCGCACCGTCGAATCGGGTGCGGGGCTCGGCGTGGGAGTCGCAGCGCTCGAGGGTGCAGGCGTGGCCGAAGGCGCCGCGGGAGACGCAGGGGACGGAGTGGGGGGTGCTGCCGCCGGTGCCCTCTCGACCCGTACGGCCGTGTCGTACGCGGCGCGCGGCAGCGTCCAGCTCCGGTAGACCTTCTGCTGGAACGTTCGGGCGTGCTCGGCGACCGGCACGCCGAACAGGTCCACCGGATACTCGCGCTGCTTCGCGAGCGCGAGCTGCCGCGTCTTCTCGCCGTAGGAGAGG
>JBDSFL010000197.1:0-5780 GCA_039919545.1 Thermoanaerobaculia bacterium
GGGCGCGGTTCCCATCGCGAGCCGTTACGAGGAGCGTCTGGCCCCCGTGCCGGAGCGCGCCGGCACGCCGCTGCCCCGCGTGGCCCTCCTGATCGGCGCCCTGGATGAGGAAGCGGAGAACAACCGCCGCGTCGCCAAGCTCCTCGAGCGCGCGGGGGCTCGAGTCATGCTGAAGATCTACGACCGTCTCGGGCATGCCTTCCCGAAGGATCGCGATCGCGAGCTGCGGCGGGCTCTGGATTTCGCTTTCGGAAAACCGTGAAAGGATCGTCCTCATGAACAAGCGTGTCCCTTCCCTCCGTGCGCTGCTTTTCCTCTCGCTCCTCGTCGCTCCCGCGGCCCGGGCGCAGCGCGGCGTCATCCTCGTGCGTCACGCCGAGAAGGAAGACGCCAGCAAGGACACCGTGCTGTCGAAGGCGGGGGAGGCGCGGGCGCGCGAGCTGGCGCGCCATCTGAAAGATGCGGGGGTCACCGCCATCTACACGACCCAGTACCAGCGCACCCTGCTCACGGCGCAGCCGCTCGCCGCCGCGTTGAAGATCACGCCGGTGGTGTTCGCGACGGACAAGGGGGACGACGCCCTCGTGCAGCTCCTGAAGGAGAAGCATCACGACGACGTCGTGCTCATCGTGGGCCACTCCAATACCGTGCCATCACTTTTGAAGAAGCTCGGCGTGCCGGCGGTCGTCACAATCGACGAGAGCGAGTTCGACAACCTGTTCTTCGTCTCGCCGCGCCCGGACGGTCCCCCGGCGTTTCTCCGGCTCCACTACTAGTTTCGACCACGAATCTCCTCACGCTTGCGTCCGGGATGACGTTCGGGCATGAGGGCCGTGCCCGCAGATCAGGTCATCGCTTGAAGGGCTCGTCGATGGGGGGTGTCGTGCTCAGGTCGACGAGCGCGTCGATGAGCACACGCGTGCCGCGATGCAGATCCTCGATCGGCACGCGCTCGTCCACGTCATGCCCCGGGTAGGGCTTGTCGCGAAACCACATGCCGAAAGCGATGGCGTTCGGGAGGCGCTTGGCGTACGTGCCGCCGCCGGAGATCGAGGGCTTCTCCCGGCGCCCCGTGGCGCGCGCGTACGAGGCCAGCAGGCGCTTCACGATCTTGGCCTCGGGATCGAACGCGAGCGTCTTGTCGTCCCAGTAGCCTGATGCGAAGAAACGGGCGCCCGTGCGTTCGTTGAAGTCCGTCACGAGCGCTTCGAGCTTCACTTTCAGCTCCGGCCCGGTGAGCGGGGGCGTGCTGCGCGCCACCACGATGAGCGTCTTCTTGCCGGCGCCGCGCGCCTTCGGGTCGAGAATAGAGGGAGCGTCCGCGTCATCCTTGATGGTCGCCACGTTCACGGCGTACCGCCCCCAGATCGGGTCGCTGCCGAGGAGGCCCAGGCCGGTGCCGTAGAGGTCCACACCCGCCAGCCGTGCGAAGGCGAGGAGGTCGTCGGCCCCGCCGCGCGGCAGCTCCCCCTCCATGAGCCGGGCGAGCGCGACGAGCGCGTTCCGTCCCCCTTCCAGGTTCTCGCCGCCGTGCGCCGACTTCCCGCTGACGTGGACCGTCAGCTCCCCCTCGGCGACGGCTGTTTTCAGCGCGGTGCCGGCGGGCATCTTCTTCCTGGCCAGCCGCGCGATCAGCGGTTTCCAGTCCGGGGTTCCCTCGCGCCAGCGCAGGACGACGCGCGCCATGTCGGGCACGATGCTGGGGGACAGCCCCGCTTCGAGCTGAGCGACGCGATACGGGAAGGACGCTCCGCCCGCGCGCTCGGTCAGCTCCGTCGTCAGGGCCAGCGCGTTCCACGCCTTCTCGCCCACCACGACCGGAAAATCGGAATCCAGAACGAGGCTCAGATCGGGGGCGGCATGGCTCTTCAGGTAGGCTTCCATGTCGCTCGACCCGCTCTCCTCGTCGCTGCCGACGAGCAGGCGCACGGTGTGCGTGAGAGGGAGTCCGCTCGCCTTCAGCGCACTCATGGCCAGGAGGGCCTGCACGAGGGGACCTTTGTCGTCCGCGGCCCCCCGCCCGACGACGTCGCCCGCGCGCACCACGCCTGCGTAAGGAGGTACGCTCCAGCGTTCCTCGTCCACCGGCTGCACGTCGCCGTGGACCACGAGGCCGAGCACCTTGGAGCCGGGGGGGCCCGCGAGCTCGACTTCCGTGACGGGACCCGCGTCGCGCACCGTGAAGCCCAGCTCGCTCCCGAGCTTCATGAGCCAGGCCTGCTGATCGAGCCGCGCCTTCTCGTTTCCCGCCACCGTGGGAAAGCGAATGGCTTCCGAGACGAGGGGCACCATTCGGGGCGCCAGGGTGCGGTCGTAGATGGCGATCGTGCGCGCGGCGGCGCTCGGCGGGGCGGAGAGAAGGAGGAGCAAAGGAACGAGAAGCATGGGTGAGCGTACGGTAGCAGCCCGTGGCGAAAGGAGGAGGGGTCGCATCCCAGCCGCTGCGGGGTTCGATTGCGGTCCGTTCGGGTCAGGTGATGCGCGCGATCACGACCGTGATGTTGTCCTCGCCGCCGCGCTCGTTCGCGAGGGCGACGAGGCCCGCCGCGCTGACCTTCAGGTCATCGCCGGCCAGCAGACGGGCGAGGTCTTTCGCGTCGACTTTGTTGCTGAGCCCATCGCTGCAGAGCAGGAGCGTGTCGCCGGGCTCGAGGTGCACCCCGTCGAGCGCGATCTGCACCTTCTCCTTGGTGCCCACGGCCTGCAGGAGCACGTTGCGAAATGGAGTCTGCTTGGCCTGCTCCTCGGTCATCTGCCCCGATGCCACCAGCGTGCCGGCGATCGACTGGTCCTTGGTGATCTGCTCGACGCGCCCTCCCCGTGTGAAGTAGGCGCGGGAGTCGCCGATGTGCGCGATGAGCGCGCGTCCCTCGCAAACCAGCGCAGCGGTCAGGGTCGTGCCCATGCCCGAGAGCTTGGGGTCCAGCTTCGCCTCGTTCCAGACCCGCTGATTCACGACCTCCACCGCCTTGCGGAAAAGCTCCGGGCGGGGGCACGTCTCGTTCAGGTTCTGCATCTCGCTCGCGAGTGTCTCGAGCGCCAGGGCGCTGGCCACCTCGCCCGCGTGCGCCCCCCCCATCCCATCGCAGACCGCGAGGAGCACACCCATGGCGCCTATCGCCCTGTCGCGCGCGTCGGGCGGATCGAGCGTGACGCTCTGGGTGAGATCGCGGATCACGAAGCCGTCCTCGTTGTTTTTCCGCTTGAGTCCGATGTCCGAGATGCCGTAGGCGGAGAGCTTCATGCCGCCAATGTACCAGGCCGAGCAGGCTGATGAAAAACCCCGCGTGAACTTGCTCGAGGAGGCTTCGGCGAGTTTCGCCCCCACGTCGCTTTTGCTGCCGGGAAAAGGGAAGCGTCAACGAGAATCGCTGGAAACGCATGTTTCAGAGCATCGTGGTGTTCTCGCTGCTCATGGCCATCAAGGCCGTGAGCCTGCTCTTCTTCCGGCACCGGCTGGACTGGGTGGGCTCCCCGCCCGCCGACCGCTGGGAGCGGCTCCGCCTCATCGCGTTACTGCACCACACGAGCCTCTTCGAGCCCATCTTCCTCGCGGTCGTGCCCAACCACGTGCTCTGGAGGCTGGCGCGGCACGGCGTCATTCCGGCCGCCAGCAAGACGACCGATCGTCCCCTCGTCGGGCTCCTGTATCGCTTCGTCGCTCGGCGCGTCATTCCCATCACGCGCGAACGCGACCACACCTGGACGGGCGTGCTGGACGAGATCGGCGCCGACTCGATGGTCGTGATGGCCCCGGAGGGGCGGATGATGCGGGCCGACGGACGCGACTCCGGCGGCAACCCCATGACGGTCCGGGGCGGCATCGCGGACGTGCTGTCGGCCATCGGCACCGGTCGCATGCTGCTGGCGTACAGCGGCGGGCTTCATCACGTGCAGGTGCCCGGGAAGTGGCCTCGCCCCTGGAAGACGGTGCGCGTGCGCGCCGAGGTGCTGGAGATCGAGGCCTACCGGCACGAGGTGCTCGCCGCGGGCACCCCCGAAGAGTTCAAGCGCGCCGTGAAGAGCGACCTGGAGCGGCGCCGCGATCTGCACCGCCCCATCGCGGAATAGAGATGCCTTCATCGTCTCGGGAACTTCGCGGCCCGGAATCCGTTACTCGCAGGGCCGGCCCGCCTGCGGCCTGCATCGGGAGGAAATCTTGAAGACGTCCTACGCCCTGCTTCTGCTCACTCTCTGCCGTGCCGCCCTCGCGCTCGAGCCGCCGCCTCCATCTGTCTCGATCGAGCTGCTGCCGCAGGCCCCGCTCATCGAGACGAGCCGCAACCAGCAGCTCTTGAACTTCGATTTCCTGCTGAAGAACGGCACGAAGGAGCCGCTCGAGATCACTTCCATCGAGGTCTCGGTGCTTGGCGCGGGCGACGTTCTGATCGCGCAGCGAAGGGTCGGCACCAACGGCGACAGCATCCTCACCGTGCCCGACCGGGCGCTGGCCCCGGACAAGAAGCTCGTCGTCTTCAACCCGATCCATGCCTTCCCGCTCGACCTCACGCTCGAGACGCTGCGTTACGAATTCGTTTTCGGAGCCCCGGGCCAGGACGGAGAGAAGGCCCGCGCCACCTGCACCGTGAAGCCGGTGGCCTATCCCGGCAAGACCGCCCTGATGCTGCCGACCACCGGCCGCGTGCTGGTGCACGACGGGCATGATTTCTACTCCCATCACCGTCGCCTCGACATCACGGGAGGCATGACCACCGCGCTCGGCATCACCTCGAACTTCGGGCGCTACGCGTACGACCTCTGCGTGGTGGACGAGAAGGGACGCATGTTCAAGGGCACCGGCGAGCGCAACGAGGACTGGTACGGCTTCGGCACGAAGCTCGTCGCCCCGGGAGACGGTGTCGTCGTGGCGATGGCCCGGGATCGCGCCGACAACACCAGGGCGAAGAAGGTCCCGCTCGACCGCGACGAGGTCATGAAAGACGTGCGCGTGCTCTTCGGAAACTACGTCGTGATCGATCACGAGAACGGCGAGTTCAGCTTCCTGGCGCACATGAAGCAGGGGAGCGTTCTGCCAAAAGTGGGGCAGCGCGTGAAACGCGGAGAGAAAGTCGGCGAGATGGGATTTTCGGGAGACGCGTTCCTCGTGCACGTTCATTACCAGGTGCAGTCCGACAGCAAGTTCGGAGAGGGGCTGCCCTCTTACTTCCGCGACTTCCGGCGCGTGGTGGGAGCCAAGAGCGTCTTTGTGACGCGCGGTCAGGTGGACAGCGGCGACGTGCTCGAGAGCCCGCCAGCGAAGAACTGAGAAGAGCAAAGAACCGAGGAGAGCGAAGAGCCGAAAAAGAGGAGTTCACGGGATGACTCGGACCGGCCCCTGGTTCCATCTTTAGCCAGGACTTCGGCAAGCTCCTGGCGGTCCGCTCGACGCATCGATGAGCATCGAAGCGACGAGGGTCTCGATCTCCTTCACGTGGCCGCGGTCGTGATCGGCCATGCGCGAAAGGAGCTGAGCGAGCGTGATCGGGCCCACGGTCTCGAGCTCTCCCGCGCGGGCGAGCGGCGGGATGATAGCGGCAGGAACGCACACCGGTGCTCGACGCGCACGGGCGCCGGCGGCGCGCGCTTCGCCATGCGGGGTCGAGCGGTGACGGGGAGAGAGCTACTCGGCGGTGGTCGGATCGATCATGCGCTTGATCTCCGAGACGCTGTTGGCGGGGAAGCCGCCGCGGCTGGCATGCTCACGCACCATCTCGGCGTTCGGCGCGATGTAGACGCAGTAGATCTTGTCCTGCGTCACGAAGCTCTCGACCCACTGGATC
>JBDSFL010000202.1:0-6919 GCA_039919545.1 Thermoanaerobaculia bacterium
GAGCAGCCGGTGGCGTTGGCGATGAGCGCCCGATCGCCGAAGAGCTGCGTGACGAGCTTGATGTACGGCGTCTCGCCGCAGCCGGAGCAGGCCCCTGAGTACTCGAAGAGCGGCTGCAGGAACTGGGTGGACTTCACGTCGTTGAGCTTCATGGCCGTGCGGTCCATCTCGGGGAGGTCGAGGAAGAACGAGTAGTTCTCGCGTTCCGCTTCGACGAGGGGCGGCTGCGGCAGCATGTCGAGCGCCTTGTGGCGCGGGTTCGCCTTGTCCTTGGCGGGGCAGACCATGCGGCAGAGCATGCAGCCCGTGCAATCCTCGGCCGCGACCTGGATGGTGTACTTCCAGCCCTTCCAGTCGGTACCGCGGAAATTGGTGGACTTGAACGTATCGGGCGCGCCGTCGAGATGGTCCGGCTCGTAGAGCTTCGCGCGGATCGCCGCGTGCGGGCAGACCATCGCGCACTTGTTGCACTGCACGCAGAGATCGGCGTCCCAGACGGGAATCTCTGTCGCGATGTTCCGCTTCTCCCACTTCGCCGTGCCGACCGGCCACGTGCCGTCCACCGGGAACGCGCTGACCGGGAGCAGGTCGCCCTTGCCGGCGAGCATCACCGAGGTGACGCGCTGGACGAATTCGGGGGCCGCGATCGGAACCGAAGGGGCGCGGTGCCGCGACGTCGAGGCGGTTCTCATCGGGACGGAGTGCATGTTCTCGAGGGCGAGGTCGACGGCGGCGAAGTTCTTTTGCAGCAGAGCCTCACCACGCTTGCCGTAGCTCTTCTTGATCGCGTCCTTGATGCGCCGGATCGCATCCTCGGGGGGCAGCACGTTCGCGAGCGCGAAGAAGCACGTCTGCATGATGGTGTTGATGCGACCGCCGAGACCCACGTCGCGGGCCACCTTGTAGGCGTCGATGACGTGAAAACGGAGCTGCTTCTCGGCGATCCCTTCCTGCACCTCGAAGGGCAGACGATCCCAGACGTCGTCCGGACCATAGGCCGAGTTCAGGAGGAAGACGGCTCCCGGCGCGGCCGTCGCGAGCACGTCGTACTGCTCGAGCAGGTTGAACTGATGGCACCCGACGAAGCTCGCCTTCGTGACGAGCCAGGCCGCGCGGATCGGCTGAGGTCCGAAGCGGAGATGGGAGACCGTGGAGGCTCCCGATTTCTTCGAGTCGTAGACGAAGTAGCCCTGCGCGAAGAGGTCGGTCCCCTCGCCGATGATCGAGATCGAGTTCTTGTTCGCGCTCACCGTCCCGTCCGACCCGAGGCCGTAGAAGACGGCGCGCACCCGGTCTTCGGGCTCGATCTCGAGCTCGTCCGTGAGCGGCAGCGAAAGGTGCGTGACGTCGTCCACGATTCCGATGGTGAAGTGGAGACGGGGCTTCTCCTTCGCGAGCTCGTCGAACACCGACTTGACCATCGCGGGAGTGAATTCCTTCGAGGAGAGGCCATACCGTCCCGCCACGACTCGCGGACGCGACTCGAGAGTCCAAGCGGGGGTTCCCTCGGCCTCGTACAGCGCCGTGATCACGTCGAGATACATCGGCTCGCCGGGCGCGCCCGGCTCCTTCGAACGGTCGAGCACGGCGATGGTGCGCGTGGTGCGGGGAAGGGCGGCCATGAAGTCGGGAATCGAGAACGGGCGATAGAGCCGCACGGTGACGACGCCGACTTTCTCTCCCCGGGCGGTCAGGAACGCGACGGTCTCGCGCGCGGTCTCGGCGCCCGAGCCCATGACGACGATCAGGCGCTCGGCCTCGGGATGTCCGCTGTAGTCGAAGGGGAGATAGGTCCGCCCGGTCAGTGCGGCGAAGCGTTCGAAGGAGTCCTTCACGACGGCCGGGCAGGCGAGGTAAGCGGGATTCGAGGCCTCGCTCGCCTGAAAGAATGTGTCCGGGTTCTGCGCCGTGCCGCGAAGCACAGGGTGATCGGGCGTGAGGCCGTGGGCGCGATGCCGGTCCACGAGAGCGTCCGGTACCATCGAACGAATATCGTCGTCCGTCAGCTCTTCGATCTTCGTCACCTCGTGCGAGGTGCGGAAGCCGTCGAAGAAGTGAAGGAAGGGGATGCGGGAGCCGAGCGTCGCCGACTGCGAGACGAGCGCGAAATCGTGCGCCTCCTGGACGGACGACGCGGCGAGCATCGCGAATCCGGTCTGCCGGCAGGCCATGACGTCGGAGTGATCGCCGAAGATCGAGAGCGCGTGAGTGGCCAGCGTGCGCGCCGCCACGTGCATCACGAACGGGGTCAGCTCACCCGCGATCTTGTACATGTTCGGGATCATCAGGAGCAGGCCCTGCGAGGCCGTGAACGTCGTCGTCATCGCTCCGGCCTGGAGCGCTCCATGAACGCAGCCCGCGGCTCCGCCCTCCGATTGCATCTCGACGACCTGGGGAACCCCGCCCCAGATGTTCTTGCGGCCCTTCGCCGACCATTCGTCCGCCAGCTCGCCCATCGTCGAGGAGGGCGTGATCGGGTAGATGGCGATGACTTCGCTCGTGCGATGGGCGACGGAGGCTGCGGCGGTGTTGCCGTCGCAGGTGATCAGGGATCTCGTGCTCATCAAGAGCCTCCGGAATCGAAGGTAAAGGGGAAGGCCAGCTCCACCAATAGTGCAAATGGCTTATTCGGCTCACCGAGCCATTCAAATCACCGGAAATTGGGGGATGACGCAAACGCACCATTGCGACGCAGTCTCAGTTGCCGCAACGTTCGGGCATGGTTCAAGCCGTGGTCTCCCTGTTCAGGAAAGAACGGAAGCGGGTGGCGGCGTTCTCCTGCGGTCTCCAGGCGCTGACTCTGGGATCGGAGGGCATCGTGGACTCCCTCCAGATCCCGCCCGGCGCGGCTCAGCGCCTGCAGGAGCTTGGCTTTGTGCCGGGAGCCCGGGTGTTCGCGGCCTGGAGCGCCCCCGGTGGCGATCCGCGCGTCTATCGGCTCGATGGCATGGAGGTGGCGCTCCGTCGGGAAACCGCCGAGAAGATTCTTCTCCGAAACGAAGAGCGGAGCAGCGTTGTCGGCTGAGCACGCGAGCGGATGCTCGGACTGTCCGCTGGCGGCGCCCGCCCCCCGTCGCGCGGCCCGGACGGTGGCGGTCGTCGGACCGCCGAACTGCGGCAAGTCGACGCTGTTCAACCGCCTCACCGGGCTGCGCCAGAAAGTCGGAAACTACCCCGGTGTCACGGTGGAAAAGCACATCGGGAGGCTCGCCTTCCCGGGCGCTCCGGACGCGATCCTGATCGACCTGCCGGGCGTGTACAGCTTGACGCCGCGCTCGGAAGACGAACGCATCACGAACGACGTTCTCCATGGAACGGTCGAAGGGATCCAGCGCCCGGACGCGATTCTTCTCGTGCTCGATGCGACGAGCCTCTCGAGGCATCTCGTGCTCGCCGCGTCGGTGCTGGCGCTGGGAATCCCGACCCTCGTCATTCTCAACATGGCCGACGATCTCCTTCACCGCGGCGGGTCGGTCGATCTCGAGGCCCTGGCCCGGCAGCTCGGCGCGCCCGTCGCGCTCGCGAGCGCGGCCCGCGGAGAGGGCCTCGAGCCCATCCGGGAATTTCTGGGAGGGCGGCTCGGAATTCCTGCACCCGTCGAGCTTCCTTCCGTGAGCGACATTCCTCGCTGCCGCCAGTGGGCGCGCCAGATCAGCGAGGACTCTTCCTATTCCGCTCCGGCGCCGCCGCTCTGGACGCGGCGGCTCGACGCGATGTTCCTGCACCCTGTCGCCGGACCCGTCATTTTCCTCGGGGTGATCCTCGGCGTCTTCCAGACGATCTTCACGGCGGCCCGTCCGCTCATGGACGGCGTGGCGGCCCTCGTTTCGATCTCCGGCCGATGGCTTCACGCGGCGCTTCCTCCATCCTTCCTGCGGGATCTCCTGCTGGAAGGCGTCTGGAGCGGAGTGGGATCGGTGGTCGTCTTCCTTCCGCAGATCCTTCTGCTGTTCCTGTTCTTGGGAATTCTCGAAGACTCGGGATACCTCGCGCGCGCCGCGGTGATCGCCGACCGCACCATGGCGCGCGTCGGCCTGCAGGGAAAATCCTTCATCCCGCTTCTTTCGGCTTACGCCTGCGCCGTTCCGGCCGTGCTGGCCACGCGAACGATCGAGAACCGCCGGGACCGGATCGCGACGATTCTCATCGCTCCCTTCATGACCTGCTCGGCGAGGCTTCCCATCTACACCCTCGTGATCGCCGCCTTCATCCCCGAGCAGGCGATCCTGGGACCGTTCCTCGGAACGCGCGCGGCCGCGCTCATCGGTCTCTACGTCCTCGGCTTCGCTGCGGCGTTCGGTACCGCGATTCTCCTGAAGTCATCGGTTCTCAAGAGCGAGCGGAACTCGTTCCTCCTCGAGATGCCCGTCTACCGCTGGCCCACGGTCCGGGGGCTCTCGCTCCGGCTGCTCGACCGGGCGAAGGTATTTCTTCGCCGCGCCGGCACGGTGATCCTCTGGGTGTCGGTCGGTCTGTTTCTGCTGGCGCACGTCCCCACCCGAGGAGGCAGCCCCGTTCCCATCGCGCAGAGCGTGGCTGGCACCGTGGGCCGCGCCGTCGAGCCGTTCATCGCGCCGCTGGGCTTCGACTGGAAGATCGGAATCGGGCTGGTGACTTCGCTCGCGGCGCGTGAAGTTATCGTCGCGACGCTCGGTACGCTCTACGGCATGGAGAACGGGGCCGGGGGGGAAGGCTTGCAACAGGCGATGCGGCACGCGCTGACGCCCGCCTCGGCCGTGGCCCTGCTGGTGTTCTTCGCGTTCGCGATGCAGTGCATGTCCACGGTGGCCGTGGTGCGCCGCGAGACCGGCGGCTGGAAATGGCCCGCCATCCAGTTTGCCTACATGGGCGCCCTGGCCTGGGGGGGCGCGTTCGTCGCGAACCGGGCCGTCACCTGGTTTCTCTCGTAGCATTGGAGGGGACCAGGGGTCGCGCCCCGGCTCGGAGGGACGGAGTCAGTCGGAGCCGGGCCGGGACGGCTCCTGAGCGCAGAAGCAGCAGTCTCCCGGGACGACGAGGAGCCCGTCGCTCATCAGCTCGGTGACCTCGGTGTGGAGAATCGCATCCTGTCCCGCCAGATGCTCTCGAAGTCCGTTCCGGCCGCAGCAGGGGCACTTCTCGACTTCTCCGGATCCGAAGACGGCGGTACCGGTCTCGAGCAGCGTGTAGTCATCCGTGACGATTTGCATGAGAAGCTCGCCCTCCTTTTGAATCGGTGTGGTCATGCGTGCATCTCCGTCTCGTCGATGACGCGGATCGTGATCACGCCCACGACGCGGTGCGCGGAGTCGAGGACGGGTCCGGCGCCGCAGGAGCCGAGCCACATGCGCGACGCGACACCGGCAAGGGTCGAGTCCAGGCTGCAGGCCGTGACGTTTTCTGTCATCAGCTCGAACACACGCATGAGAGCCTCCAGGAGCCTCCGCCGTCGAGTTGGCTGGCTGGCGCCTGTCAGAAAGGTAATGCGGCCGCCGCACGCGAACCATGATGCAGCTGGACCAATTGCCCGCGATTTATCGCGCCAAGCAGGCCGGCGGGAGCTCCTCCGTCTTCAATGCGGAGGAACAGGGAGCTTGCGGGGCGGTACCGAGAGAACTCGATGCTCGCGAAACCGCTTCCCCGCAGGGCGATCTGGAATTCTATTCCGCGGTGAAGCGAACCAGCGTGACCGGAGAGGTGGGGAGGAGGAACGATCGGATCTCCCCTCCGCCAAAAGTGCTGGTGTGGATGTTCAGGTAGGCTCTTCCAGCCGCGAGTCCGGCCGCGAGGGCACTCTCGGCGGTTGCGGTGGTCCCCCCATTTGCAGTGACGAACGCTGGGTTCCAGCTCGAGGACAAGGTCAGGTCGTATGTGTTGGACATGCTTCCAGCTGTCACACCGAGGGGAAACCCCGTGAAGCTGGGAGTCGTCGTCGCGACACCCGCTGTTCCCGTTCCCGCGATGGCCGTAGCGCTGTGGATATGCGCGGCGGTCGTGGTTGCCGTAAGACCCGAGAAGCTCACGTCGACAGCGAGCGTATGGGCCACTGAATCGTACACAACGGTGGTACTGCCGGTACCCGGAGAGGCGTTTGGCGGGCTCTCGGCTGGTCCGGTCAGGGTGCCGGAATAGCTCACTATGGCGCCGTCGCCGCGGAGAGCCAGCAACGAAGCGAGGACGATTCCCGCGAGAAAGCTCCACGATTTCATGCGGCACCTCGACATATCGACCCCTTGATCGGAAAGACTAGGTCTGCGCCCGAGGGGAGTCAAGGAGCGACGCGCGTCTTGCGCGGGCGCCCGTGCCCGTGGTCTTCGAAGGCCTTCAGCATGGGGTTCTCGATTTTTGTGTACCCGGCCGGAACTTCCCAGGCTGACGCGGGGATCGAGCCCTTCCGGACCTCGATCACCTCGCTCTCGCTCGTGGTCTTTTGCCCCATGACGTCCATTTTCATCGACGTCGCGACCGGGTATCCCTTGATGGCCTTCATCTTCTCCGCGTACTCGGCCCCGCTCTTGGCCATCGCTCCGAAGCCGCTCATCATCTTTCTCATGCTCTCGGCGTATGCCTTGTAGGCATCGAACGATTGAACCGGGTACTGAAACTCGCTCGTCACGCATTCCTTCAGCGTGGTGAACTGGTTCATCGTGATCGCCCATTCCTCGCAGCGAAAGCCGCCGACCTTCCGGGTCTCGCCGGTCTTCTTCACGTCGATGGAGCCGGCCATCCCCTCGCTCATCTTGGCCATCATCTCCATCGCCTTCTTCATCTCGGGATCCTTCATCTTCGCTTCCATCTTGGCCGCGAACTGCTCCATGTCCTGCTTCGTGGTCGTGTAGTAGGTCTTTTCCTTGGTGTCGAGCGTGACCGACACGCCCGTCTTCAGGTCGATGATCATGTCGTGCCCACCCTCCTGGCCCATCCGGACATGGTCGCTCGA
>JBDSFL010000333.1:0-3024 GCA_039919545.1 Thermoanaerobaculia bacterium
TAAGCAGCCGATCGCGGCTCTCCCTTCACGAGGCGCAGGGACGATGCGCCCCAACATCCACCGCGGGGCTCGAGACTCACCCTCAACCCGTCGTTCAATGTGCGCGTTCCCCGGCGCACGTTGACATCCCGATTCCACGCCGCCCGTATCCCGAAGGGGTCCTCCGCGGGCGGCGTCGTCAGGAACCCCGAGGACGCTCTCCTGCGGTCGACGCGACACCCGGAAGACGCCACCGGTGCCGGTTGGTGCTCACTGCCCCCGCACCGATACGCGTGCTCTTCCCCCACGTGCCCGCGCCGGCCGCCTGAGGGCGTTCTCGCCCTGACAGCAATACGAAAGGAGGATCCCTCTGTGCATCTCGTCTCCATCCGCGATCGCCCGTACGCGGTCATCAACGGCAAGGACTACGCGGTCTACCGCTGGTTCGAGCCAAACCGAAACGGTCCGCTCTTCCTCCAGGTCGCCGGCCGGACACCGCTCACCGCGGACGACCTGCCGCACAGCGACTGGATCGTGAAGGGCGGCCGGGACGGCAGCCACCGGATCGCGACAGCCTGGCGGCACCCCTGGTTCGACTACCGGGTGGACGCCGCTCGGAAGCTCGCGTTCCTCGGCGCGTCCTCGCCCGGCTCACTCGTCCTCGCCTTCCAGTACCTCGCGCGGCGCTTCGGCCTCACGGTCTCGACCGCGGACCTCGCCTCCCGAGCCGCGGTGATCGCGGAGAGCTGGGACGTGCCGGGCCGCGTCCTCGAGCAGGTGCGGGACCAGGGGCAGACGACGACGTCGCTCGTCCTCCTCGACCTCCCGTCCAGCTTCGACGCGGACGACGCCTCGACGCTGCTCGCTGGCTGACGAGGCGCACCCACCTCTTCCGGGGAGCGTCTCCCCGGCAACCACTTCCTCCGCCTGCCGGAGGGGCCTTCCCTCCCGGCGGCGGTTTCCTCTCAACGATTCCTCATCTGCACACAGGAGGCTCCGTGCATCTCGATATCCCCATCGACCTTCTCCACCCCGTGGGCGACGACATGGGCGCCGCGCCCGAGAGCTGGCTCCACGCCGTCCTCACGATCAACGGCGTAGATCACCACCTCGAGGCCATCGCGGTGACGGATGCCAGCGGCGCCCAGTGCGCCGAGGCTCCCGCGCTCGATGACGACCTCGGCCACTTCCTGGAAGCGGGTCACGCCGACCGGCCGTTCGACACGGTGCGGATCGGCTCCCGCGACTACGTCCTCGTGCTCACCCCGTTCTCCGCCGGAACGCTCCGCGATCCGCCCTCCGACGCTCTCGCGATCACCGAACCCTAATCCGCTCGCACAACCCGCCCCGAAATCATTCACCCGACGAACAAGAAAGGAGTTGCGCCTATGCAACTGCTCACCAACGAACTCCGCGCAGCGTTCGAGAAGTTCCCGCTGCACTCCCAGGAAGGCAAGCTCGACGCCGCCACCGTCGTCGTGAAGTACTTCGACCCTTGCGGCCGCTACACGTTCTTCGCGACCGAGGGCCAGCCCGACGGGGACGACTTCCTCCTGTTCGGCTACTGCGTCTCGCCGCTCGGCGAGGACTGCGACGAATGGGGGTACACCGCCCTCTCCGAACTTCAGAGCGTCAAAGGCCGCTTCGGCTTGGGCATCGAGCGCGACCTCTCCCTCCCGGTCGCCGGGAAGGAGCTCGGGGCATGCCGCTCGTGACGCACCGTACGACAACCACCTCCCCGGACAACTCCACAGAAGGAGATCGACCATGAAGTTCTCCCTCGAGCAGATCGAGGAAGCAATCGAAGACAACGGCGGATTCTGTACCGCCTGCGGCGCCGAAGCGTACGGCGTGGAGCCCGACGCTTGCGAGTACGAGTGCGAAACGTGTGGCGTGAGCGCGGTCTACGGTGCCGAGGAGCTCGTGGTGATGGGACTCGTCGCATGAGCGATCTCAGCCGAGCACCCACCGACGTCGCACGAGCGACAGGTACCCAAGAACAGTCGCATCGCTGCGACGGTTGCGACCGTCCGCTCAACCCCGTCGAGACGCTCCACTGGTCCGTCTGCCTCGACTGTACGAAGGCCCGACAGCGCGCGGTCATCAACCGCCGTTGCGTCTGCGGACGGAAACGGAACCCCGGCGCACTCTGCCGGATGGGATCGCGCACGTGGATCCCGTGCCGGTGCTGCCTCGGGCAGATCCGTCAGGTCACCTGACCATGCCGACGTCGGAAGTATCCACCGGGTTCACCGTCGAGCTCCGTCCCGGCAACGTTCCCGGCACCACCCGCGTGCTCTTCTCGTGGGGCTCGACCTGGATCGCGACCTTCCACACGTGCGGCGAGACGATCGGCGCTCCCGCGCTCCGGCGCGGCCACGACACGGCCGCATCCGTCCTCACGCCGCGTGTCGTCCCGATCCTCCGGACCGCAATGACCTTCGCGCGACACCTCAACAACCTCGCTAACACAGATCCGTAGTCTTCTAGTCAGCACTCGCCATGTGGGTGTAGATTGTGTCCGTAACCCACAACCATGCCACTGATCAACTGTCCGGCGTGTCGCCGCGACGTTTCAAGTGAGGCCACGGCTTGCCCTGGATGCGGGCATCCTTTCGCGACCGTCCCCGGACAGACCGCAACTCAACAGCCCGTCACTATCGAGAAGACGGCCAAGTCATTGAAGGCCATTGAGCTTCTGGCGGTGTTGGTCATTCTCGCTGGTATCGGCGGCTGCGTTGGCGGAGCGAGGACCGGAGGCAGTGCGCTCTTCTTCATAGGTCTCATCGTCTACATGATCGCCCGGATCTCTATCTGGTGGCATCACGGTTAGAGAGGATGCCAAGCTCAGGCACGCGGGCACACGGACTTTTTTGACCCGCCGGTTTCATTGCGTCGCTGCACGTATGCGATAGCCAAACGAGCCCCTCTTAGTCTCTATTCGACGTCGTATGGCTACATCGCCCCTACCAGTCACCGAGGCTGGTCGGGGGGAACCTCGGCCAGCCTCTTTTCGCACACAAGGAAAGGAGACCCCTTGGCCGA
>JBDSFL010000445.1:0-15627 GCA_039919545.1 Thermoanaerobaculia bacterium
TCGACGGGGTCGTGCTCGACCTGCGCTGGCTGACCATCGCCGCCATCACCGCGATCGGTGGCCTGTGGGTGCACCTCGCGTCCCGGCCGCTGCCGGTACCGCAGGCCCCGGCCAACCCCGCTGCCGACGAGGCCGCCTCGTTGCTCAGTCGGCTCGAGGCCCTGACGACCGACCTGGAGGGCGGGCTCGATCTCTCCACCGGCGACTTCTCGGTCACGCAGCTCGCGAACGGAGGCAGCGCCGCGGAATGGCTGGCCCGCCGCCTGCCGCGAGAGATCGTCTCCTATCCCTCCGATCGCGAGGACGTGGCGGGCTGGATCGCCGCCAATCGTTTGGCGGGCGTTCCGGAGACTCCGGTTCATTCGGTGCTGGAATCCGAGTCGCCGCGCGGCAGGACGGCCGGGGACCTGCTGGAACGTCACTTCAAGACGGCGACGCTGGAGCCTTTCGGCCTCTCCCTCGGCGGTCCCGACGTGGATGCCGCCGCGGCGCTGCTGGGCTACGCCATGTCGACCCAGCGGTCCGCCTGCGCCCACGTGGCGTCGCTCCGTTCGGAGAACGGTTCCGACGGGCTGATCGTGGACGCCGTGACCGCTTCCCACCTGGAGCTCTTTCGCGCCTCGCGCGAGGGGGTGAAGGGGGGCACGCTGCTGGAAGTCCTGGACCGCACCGGCACGTCGTTCGGCGCGCGAGCTCTGCGTCGCCTCGTCGAGCGGCCTCTGGGAAGGCGTGCGGAGATCGAGGAACGGCTCGATGCGGTCGAAGAGCTGCTCTCCGAGCCCGCGCTCCTCGAGGCGCTGGCCCTCGCCTTGAAGGGCATTCCCGACCTGCCGCGGCTGGCCTCGCGGATCGCCATCGGAGCGTCCGGTCCGCGCGACCTCGCCGCCCTGGCGCTGGGCGTCGAGCGGGCGGCCGCGCTGGGCATGCTCGTTTCGCCCCTGCGTTCGCGTCTCCTGGCCGAAGGAGGCCAGGCTTCGCCCGCCGGCTTTCCGCACGCGGTCGGCGCGTCGATCCGCGCGCGGCTCGTCGACGAGCCCCCGCAGTCCTCGCGGGAAGGCGGAATGTTTCGTGACGGCGTCGACGCGGCCGTCGACGAGATCCGGACCTTGAGGCGCGCCTCCGCCTCGATCCTCGCCACGCTCGAGGCGGAGGAACGAACCCTGCGCGGCATTCCCACGCTGCGCGTGAAGTTCAACCAGGTGTTCGGGCACGTGTTCGAGGTGCCCGCCTCGGCGCGCGGAAAGATCCCGGAGGACGCGGTGCGGAGGCAGACGCTCGCCGCCGTGGAGCGCTACGCCACGGCCACGCTCGCGACCGCGGACGAGCAGCTGCGCACCGCAGACGCTCGCCTCTTCGAAAGGGAATCACAGCTCTTCCAGGAGCTGGTGGCCGAGGCGACCGCAGCTTCGCCCGCGCTGCTCGCGGCTTCCGCGCGCGTCGGCCTGCTGGACGCTCTCGTCTCGCTCGCCCGCGTGGCCCGCACGTCGAGCTGGTGCAGGCCGCAGCTTTCCGAGGAGCCCATCCTGCAGGTGGAGGACGGCCGGCATCCGGTGGTGGAAGCGCTGCGCGCGCGCGAGCCCTTCATCCCGAACGACACCGCGCTGGGGCCGGACGCGCGCGTGGTGGTGCTCACGGGTCCGAACATGGGGGGAAAGTCGACCTACCTTCGCCAGAACGCGCTGATCGTGCTGCTCGCACATCTCGGCTCCTACGTGCCCGCCGCGGCGGCGACCGTGGGGCTGTGCGACCGCATCTTCACGCGCGTGGGCGCTTCGGACTCTCTCGCGCGCGGTGAGTCGACCTTCCTCGTCGAGATGGCCGAGACGGCGCACATCCTGCGTCACGCCACGGTGAAGAGCCTGGTGATCCTGGACGAGGTGGGACGCGGCACATCGACCTTCGACGGGCTGTCGCTGGCCTGGTCGATCGCCGAGCGCCTGCATGATGGAGACCCTGCCCGCGGCGGGGACCACGCGAACGGCGGCGCGGCGCGCGGGCCCGCGCGCGTGCTCTTCGCCACGCACTACCACGAGCTGACCGAGCTCTCGCTGGTGCGGCCTGCCGTGAAGAACCGGACGATGTCGGTCAAGGAATGGAACGGGGAAGTGGTGTTCCTGCGGAAGGTCGTCGAGGGCGTGGCCGACCGTTCGTACGGCGTGCAGGTGGCGCGCCTGGCGGGCCTGCCCGAGAGCGTGCTGGTTCGCGCGCGGGAAATCCTCTTCAACCTCGAGAAGCAGCAGCTCGACGTCGGAGGCCGGCCGCGCCTCGCCGAGCACCCCGGCGAACCCGCCCCCTCTGTCGTCCAGCTGGATCTTTTCCGGGGTCAGGGAGAGCTCGTCCTCGACACGATCGGAAAGCTGGAGATCGACCGGATGACGCCGCTGTCCGCGCTCAACGTGCTGTCCACGCTCCAGGCGCGCTTGAGAGGCGAAGGATGAATCTCTTGTCGGCATCGCGATTCGTGGTCGGCCTCGAAGGCGCCGAGCTGACCGAGCGCGAACGCGCGCTCTTCGGCGCGTCCCCGCCCCTCGGTTACATCCTGCTGGCGCGCAACATGGAATCGGCTCCGCAGACCGCGGATCTGATCGCCGAGCTGCGCGCGCTGACGGAGCCGGACGGCCCGACACCGCTTCTGTTCGTCGATCAGGAAGGGGGAACGGTCGATCGTCTCGGCCCCATCCTGGGCGCGTCCTTCGCATCTCCCCGACGTTGCGCCACGGCCGGCACGGACCGCGTGCACGAGAACGCCTACCTCATGGGGCGCGCCGCGCGAATGCTCGGGTTCGACGTGGACTTCGCACCCGCCGTGGACCTGGGCCAGCCGGGCACCGGCGAGGTCATCCTGCCGGGGCGGACGTTCGGCTTCCATTCCGAGGACGTGGTGGTGGCGGGCATGATGTTCCTGCATGGCCTGACGCGCGCCGGCATCGCGAGCTGCCTGAAGCACTTTCCCGGGCTCGGCCGCGGCGCCGTGGATTCGCACCTGGAGCGTCCCATCGTGGATGCGCACGACGTGGACCTCATGGTCACCGACGTGGCGCCGTTCACCCGTCTCGCGCGCATCGCCGACGGCATCATGGTGGGGCACGCCAGCTATCCCGGCTTCACGAAAGACAGCACTCCCGCCTCGCTTTCGCCGGTCATTCACCAGATCCTGCGCGGCCCCGTGGGCTTCTCCGGCGTCGTCTATTCCGATGATCTGCTGATGGGCGCGCTCGAGGGCACGGTGCCGGAACGCGCCGCGCGCGCGGCCGCGGCCGGGTGCGACGTGCTCGTGATGTCGAAAGGATTCGACGCCTACGAGGACGCGATCGCGGCTGTGGCGGCTCTCGCCGAAACGCGAGAAGGGAATCGTCCGACCGAAATGCGAATCGCCGCTCTGCGGGCGCTCTGCCTCGCCGCGCCGAGGCCTGCTTTCGACCTCGACGCCTGGGAGCAGCTGGGCCAAGAGGTGGCGCTGTTCACCGAGATGCTCGACAAGCCACGCCCGCGCCGCGTGCCGGAAGACGAAGACGCGGGCATGGAGCCGATCGACCCGATCGAGCCGATCGAATAGAAAGCCTCGTCAGAACGGAACGTCGTCGTCCGCGTCGCCGCCCATCGGGGGTCCCTGCGGGCCGTCCGAGGGCGTTGCACCGCCGCCGCCCCCCGCGCCGCCAGCGCCGTCCGGGCGACCGCCGAGCATCCGCATGTCGCGCGCCTTGATCTCGGTCGCGTAGCGCTTCTGGCCCGTCTCCTTGTCGTCCCACGTGCGTGTGGCAAGCGAGCCCTCGACGTAGACGAGGCGCCCCTTGGCCAGGTAGCGCTCGCAGATTCCAGCGAGCTTGTCGAAGCAGGTGACCGAGTGCCATTCGGTCTTCTCCTGCCGCTGACCGCTCGCGCGATCGTTCCAGGTCTCCGTCGTGGCGATCCTCAGCTTGGCGATCTGGACGCCCGTCGTGGTCGTCTTCATCTCCGGATCAGCACCCAGGTGCCCGATCAGAATCACCTTGTTCAACGAACCACTCATCGTGTCCTCCTCGGGGCAATTTCGCGATCGGGCCGGAGAATAGCAAAGGGCGACCTTACAATCGCGCCTCTTGGCCGATCCGAAGAGTTTCATCAGGTCCGCTTGGGGAATCACGTTCTGGACCGCGATCTCTCGCGTCACCGGAGTGCTCTTCCAGACCACGGTGGCGCGATTCCTGGGCGCCTCGGCCTGGTCGGACGCCTTCTTCCAGGCCTACCGGATCCCGAACACGTTTCGCGCCATCGTGGGCGAGGGCGGGCTGCCGGGCGCCCTCGTGCCGATCGCGAAGAGAGTGGAGCGCGAGAGGCCGGGCCAGGAGGGAATCTACGCGGGGCGCGTGTTCACGCTGCTCTCCCTCGTGCTCTTCGTTCTCGTCGCCGCCGGAATCGCGTTCGCACCGCTGCTGGTGCGGCTCTTTGCGCCTGGCTTCCAGCAGACGCCCGGGAAGTTCGAGCTCACGGTGCGGCTCACGCGCTGGATGTTCCCTTACATCCTGCTCGTCTCGGGCGCCTCGCTGCTGGAGTCGTACCTGAATGCGAAGGGACGCTTCCAGCTCTCGGCGGCGACGCCCATCGCGCTGAACCTGTCGATCATCCTGGCCGCGTATCTCCTGATTCCGCGCGGTGTCTTCGCCCCGATGGCCTTCGCCGGCGGCGTGCTCTTCGGCGGCTTCCTGCAGTTCGCGATGCAAGTCCCCGCGGTGCGAAGGCTCGGCTTCCGGTTCGGCGCCTCGCCCTTCGGCGATCCCGAGGTCGCCACGACGGCCGCGCGCATCGCGCCTCGGCTCTATGCGTCGGGCCTGGGCCAGCTCAACTTCCTCATCTCCAGCCGCACGCTCGCGGCCCTGGGCGACGGCTTCATCACCTACAACTTCCTGGCCTGGCGCGTGGCCGATCTGGTTCTCGGCGGGTTCGTGATGTCGGTGACCCGCGCCATGCTGCCGTCGCTCTCCGAGCAGGGATTCGAGAACGACCGCACCGAGTACAAGAAGACCGTGCGGTTCGGCCTCAGGATCTCGGCCTTCGTGACGCTTCCGTCCATGGTGGGCCTGGCGCTCGTGGCCGAGCCGATCATCGACATCCTCTTCCGGAAAAACCGTTTCGGGACCCAAGACGTGCACCAGACCGCGCTCTCGCTGATCTTCTTCGCCCCCGGCATCTTCGCGGCGGCGGGCGTGAAGATCCTCACGCAGGCGTTCTACGCGTTGCACGACACCAAGACTCCGGTGCTGGTGGCCACGTTCGATCTGATCGCGTTCTGGATCCTCTGTGTGACGCTAGCGGGGCCGTTCGGACATCCGGGCGTCGCGATGGCGACCTCGGGAGGCTTCTGGATCAACTTCATCCTGCTCTTCGTCCTGCTGCACAGGCGCCTCGCGGGGATCGGCGGGGGCGAGCTGCTCGCCTCCTTCGGACGTCTCCTGGCCGCGAGCGCGGCAATGGGGACGGCGGTGTATCTCGTCTCGGCACGGCTCCTTCCGTATCGCTTCGCATGGGGCTTCTGGCTCCGCGCAGGCTGGCTGCTGGGAATCGTCATCCTCGCGACCGGCTTGTTCCTCGCGGTCGCCCGGCTCATGGGCGCTCCCGAGGTCGGAGAGACGCTCGGCATCTTTCGACGGAGGAAGAGATGATCCTGGCATTCCAGCGCGTCTCGCGCGCGAGCGTGCGGGTTGCGGGTCAGACGGTCGCCACGATCGGAGCGGGTCTCGTGGTCTTCGGGTGCGTGGAGCCGAACGACGATCCCGTGAAGGTGGATCAGGCGGCCGTGAAGACGGTGGAGCTGCGGATCTTCGAGGACGAAGCGGGGAAGATGAACCGCAGCGTGATCGACACGGGAGGTGCGATCCTCGCGGTGTCGCAGTTCACCCTGGGAGCGGACCTCTCGCGCGGTCGGCGACCCGGATTCGAGGGTGCGGCTCCTTTCGCGCTGGCCGAGCCGCTGTTCGAGTCTTTCGTGGCGACGATTCGCGCGTTCGGCGTGCCGATCTCAACCGGGGTTTTTCGCGCGCGCATGGACGTCGAGCTGGTGAACGAGGGTCCCGCGACGTTTTTCTGGCGAACGCCGGGGCGCTGAGTCTCTGGAATATTCCGAGATCGGTCTCCGCGTGAACGAGACCAGGAAGATCAGGAACACGAAAACCGACAGCAGCTTCCTGCCGGCGCCGAGCGGCACCGTGTCGTCGAGGACGGGCGGATGCTTCGTGCCGAGGATCAGGATGATCACGACCCAGACCCACCAGCCGGGATAGGAGAAGCCGAGTCCCGCCAGGACCAGCAGGAGAGGGAGCACGAGCTTCCTCTGGTGCCGTCCGAACAGGGCGTAGACCGCGTGCCCACCGTCGAGCTGACCGAACGGCAGGAGGTTCAAGGCGGTGACGAAGAGTCCGAACCAGCCGGCCATGAAGGCGGGGTGTTCGTGGACGTCGAGGCTGGTGAACTCCCGGTGCAGCAATAGCTTCTGGAGCAGGCGAATGGCGATCGGGTATCCGAAAACGGTCGTGCCCTCGGGAACGTCGAGGTCCACCACCGGACGCGTATGCAGGATCCCGTAGACGAGCACCGGAACGGCGACGATGAAACCGGCGAGGGGCCCCGCCACCCCGATGTCGAACAGCTGCTTTCTGTTTCGAAACGGTTCGCGAATGCGGATGAAGGCGCCGAATGTTCCGGGCAGCGGAACGAACGGAAGGAAGGGGAGGAAGTACGGCGGAGAGGCATCGACGCCGTAGAACCTGCAGGCGAGGTAGTGCCCCATTTCATGGCAGAACAGGATCGACAGAAGGGGAAGCGTGTACGTGAGGATGCCGGTTCCGAGCAGCTGGAGCAGCTGAGCGCGGTGAAGCGTCCCCTGCTCGACGACCAGGGGATCGACGATCGGCGCGTACTGCATGCCGACCAAGCTGACGGTGGCGAAGGTGAGCCCGAAGAGGAGGATGTGGAGCCACCAGCGTTCGCCCCTCGGCACGGGCAGGGCCGGTACGGAGACCCAGGGAGGGCGGAAATCGGAGGCCTCGGGGATCCCGGAACCGGGGTCGCTCATGGCCCGGTCCGCATCCTTACTGGCTGCCGGAAGCGGGGGAGGCGGTCGGGTCGGGGACCGGCGTCGTCCCGAGGCCGTCGGTCAGGTCACGCAGCTCCTTGCCCGGCTTGAAGCGGATCGTGAAGCCGGGCGGAATCTGTACTTCTTCTGTCGGGCGCTTCGGATTTCGTCCGATTCCCTTCTTCCGCGGCTTGACCAGAAACACGCCAAAACCGCGAAGCTCGATCCGGTCGCCACGGGCCAGCGACTGGCGCATGACGTCGATGATGGTCTCGACGGCCTGCGTGGCCTTCAACCGGGGCACGCCGGCGATTTCGGAAACCCTGTTGATGATGTCGTTCTTGATCATCGACGACGAGTCTACTCGCCGCGGCCCATGTCACTCAATGCAGATCTTTTACGGGCGCGAGGGATTCTGAGTCAGAGCTGCCGAAGGCGGTTCTTGAGCAGCAGGATCTCGAACGCGGTGGCGGTCATCGTCGCGAGCCTCTTCAGCTCGGGCACGGACGGGGCCGAGGCGGGATCCTGGGGCTCTCCCACGAAGAACAGCACGCTCTTCCCCTTGAGAGAGATCGGGATCACGGCCACGTGCACGCGATCCGTCTGCCCGAGAGCGGCCATGATCTTCCGGTTCGCGGGGAGATCGGGGCACGGGCCCACGTAGAACCCTTCGGTGTTCCGGAGCGAGGCGAACATCGAGGGCTCGGCATACGGCAGCGAGAACGAGCGGAGCCCGTCTGGCGGTTCGGGACGCGCCGCCCAGCCGATCACGCGATCGGCCTGCGCGATGAAGAAGGCCGCGCGCTTCAGCGACGCGGTGGCCGCCGTGAGCACGGCGTCGGCCACGTCGTCACGGCTCTCGGCCGCCGACAGGCGCTGGATGAGATCGAATGACTCGGGCGTCTCGGGTGGAGCTTCCTCGGCGATGAGGACCTCTTCTCCCGCGGACTCCACCTCGGACGCCTCGGCGAGAGGGGCTTCCTCGCTGAGCACCGCGGAGAGGACTGCCGTCGGCTCGGGCTCCTCGGGGATGACCTCGCCGCGGAGCTTTCGCACGTCGTCGTCATCGAGCTCACGAGGCGACTCGACCTTCGCTGCGACCACAGGTGCGGGCGCGGGGCCTGGCGGCGCGGGTGCGGGGGCGCGGGGGACGGGAGGCGCGACGGCGGCCGGCGCTGGCGCGGAAGCCGAGGCGCCGAAGGTTTCCGTGTGGAGAGTGGGTGCGGCCTGCGCGTGATCCTCGGACTCCATGCCCCAGGGATCTCCGCCGCCGATCGCGAAGACTCCGCTGAGGGTGACGTCGGAGCGCGGAGCGTGGACCGGGGGAGCGGGAGGGGCGGGCAGCACCGGCGGCGGCGCGGGCGGACGCACGAAGGCTCCCGACATCGTTCGCGGCGCGACACGCGACTCCGGCGTGGGAGCGGGCGGCGGAGCGGGCGCCTGGGCCGCCTCGCGCGCCTGGTCGAGCTTTTTCGCGATCCGCTGGTTTCGTTCACCGGGATCGAGGTTGTAGTGCTTGGCGAGCGCCAGCTGCAGCCGGAACTCGAGCGCCACGTGAGGCTTGATCGGCAGCCCGGTGAGGAACGAGACCTCATCCACGGCGGGCAGATCGGAGGGGTCGCGCATCGCGAGCAGCAGGTCGCGTCCGATGCGGCGGAACGGGATCGCGTGGAGGCGAGCAGCGAGCTTTGCGGGAACGAGCCGCAGGATGTCGGGACGGATCTCGGAGAGATCGAGCGCCGAGGCCGGAGGCACCTGCCGCTGCACCGAGAGGGCGCGCAGCAGCAGCTCTTCGGGCAGCACGCCTATCTCCATGAGGGCCGTGCCGAAGCGTCCCCCCTTCTGCGCCTTCTGGTGCTGAAGTGCCTTTTCCCGCTGTTCGGTCGTCAGCGCTTTGGCGCCGACGAGCAGATCGCCGAGCAGTTTCATTGCGCCACAAGGCTAGCAGGTTGTGTCGCCGGGTAGAATCCGCGGCGATGGCAACCAGACCGATTCGCGTCCTCATCGCCAAGCCCGGCCTCGACGGCCACGACCGAGGTGCGAAAGTGATCGCGCGTGCACTGCGTGACGCGGGCATGGAAGTCATCTATTCCGGTCTGCGGCAAACGCCGGAGCAGATCGCCGCGGCCGCGGTGCAGGAAGACGTGGACGTCGTCGGGCTGTCGATCCTCTCGGGCGCTCACAACGTGCTCGTGCCCGAGGTCCTGCAGGCGCTCAAGGAGCGGGGGGGCGAGCAGATCGCCGTCGTGCTCGGGGGCATCATTCCGCAGAAAGACATCGAGCCCTTGCGCCAGCAGGGCATCCAGGAAATTTTCCTTCCCGGCACCACGACCACGCAGACCGTCGAAGCGATCCGCCGCATCGTCGGGCGCGAAGCGCTGGACGGCCCGGCCGCCTAGGAGAATTCGTGATGAGCGGGGAGCCTGCGCGTTTCGAGCTCGCCCCCGTCCGGCTCTCGCCGGGCCTCGTCGAGCTCCTGTTCATGCCATCCGACGCGCGCGGCGTTCTCGACGCCGAGGCCCTGACTTCCCTGAAATCCACGGTGTCGATGGTGGCGTCCGATCCCAGCGTGCGGCTCGTGGCGCTGCACGGCGCGCGTCCCGATCTCTTCGCGGCCGGCGCCGATCTGAACGACATCGCACGGCTCACGCCGGAGAGCGCGGGCGCTTTCGCCGAGCAGGGTCGCGAGGCGTTCGGCGCGTGGGAAGCGCTCGAAGCGACGACGGTGGCCGTGGTGCGCGGCGCCTGCCGCGGGGGTGCGGTCGACCTGATCCTCGCCTCCGATGTCGTGCTCGCGTTTCCGAACGCAACCTTCGCGCATCCGGGCGTCGCGCGCGGCATCGTGACGGGCTGGGGCGGAACGGTGCGGGCCGCGCGAAGGCTCTCTCCCGCCGCGCTGCGCGCCCTCTTCACCGAGGAGGAGCCGCTCTCCGTCGAGCGTGCGGTGGCGAACGGGCTGGTGGACCTCGAGGTCGAAAGCGACGAGATGCTCTCCGAGCTGCTCGCCGCCTGGTCGGGACCGAACGGTGAGCCGCTGCGCCGTCTGAAGCAGGTGGCCCGCTCGGTGGAGGGGCTGACCCTGAAGCAAGCGCTCTTCGTCGAGGAGCGCTCACGGCAGCTGGAAGAATCGTAGGCCAGCGGCTCTCCCGCAAAACGCCGACGCTTCATGGCCGTGGGCCAGCTCAGATGCGATGTCATCACAGGCCTCGTGGCCCGAGCAGCTCTCCCGCAAAACGCCGACGCTTCATGGCCGTAGGCCAGCTCAGATGCGATGTCATCACAGGCCTCGCGGCCCGAGCAGCAGAACTACTTTGGATTCACCATGGGGATGTACGAGCCGTCCGAGGTGCCCGCGCCCGGCACGCTGCCGTCGTTGTTCACGCCGTAGGCGATGAACTGACAGAGCGGAGTCGTGCAGCGCACGCGCGCGTAGCCGGCGAAGGAGCCGCTGTCGGCGAGCACGGAGTTCCACTGATACCACTGGCCCGGCTTGAGGTTCCTCGTGAACGTCTTGAGGAGCCGTGAGGTGGGGCTGTAGATGGCGACCTCGAACGCGAAGTTCGTTTCGCCGAGGGCCACCGTGTTGGCGACCGCGACGTTGCTGCGTGCGAATTCGTCCTGTCGCAGTCCGTAGACGAAGGCCTCGGTGAGGGCGCGGCGCTCGGCGGGCACCGCGGGAAATGAGAGGCCGAAGGTGCCGCCCACGACGGTATCCGGATTCGTGCTGTAGACGCGCGCCAGAGCGGCTGGCCCGGTCACGAGCAGCGTGCCCCCCTGAGGCTCTGGAGGGAGGATGAAGCCGAGGCGGCGAATGTAGGCGATCGTGTCGGGCTCGATGATCTGCGTGCGCGGCGGCATCGGCACGCGCAGCCGCGCCGCGATGCCAGGACCGCCGAGCCCGTCGGCGCCGACGTAGTTCAGGGTCGCCGTCACCTCGACGTTGCTGTCGTTGGTGAGCACCAGCTCGGTCTTGTACGAGCCGGACGACAGCACGATCGGCAGCATGCCGTCCGTCGCGCCGACGTCGATCCAGGTTCCATCCGACGTGCCTCCGCCCGAGGCGCCGCCGTCGTTCACGACCGCATAGGCGAGGTACTTGTCGGTGCCGAACGAGCGGGAGATCTCGGCCCAGCCCTGCTGGATTCCCGAAGCGGCCAGCACGGAGGAAAGCTGCTTCCACTGGCCCGGCTGCAGCGTGACCGAGATCGCGTCGCCCGTGACCGCACCCGTGACGCCGTCATGCAGCACGATGCGCAGGTCGATGGGCGAGCCGGAGAGGCCGCCCGCATGGACGACGGCGAGGTTCGTCCTGAAATTTTCGTTCTCTCGAAGGCCGTAAAGCGCCGTCCGGCCCGTGGCCCCGTTCCCGACGGGAGCTCCCACGGAATACGTTCCGAACGAGCCGCCCGCCGCGCCGTTGTTCGGCGTCGAGATGCGCGAGCCGGTGTAGGGTGCCGGCGCCCCATCGGGGAGGCCGGGGAGCCGGATCAGCAGCGTGCCGACCTTGGTCGAGGCGTCCAGCGGAAACGAAGCGCCGCGCGCGCGCAGATACGAGATCACGTCCGGAATGTAGAGCCGGTCCTGGGAACCGATGTCCTGATCCGAGACGATCGTCGAGCCCGCCGCGGCCCCCTGCGAGGCGATGTAGGTGAACTCCACGAAGGAGAACTGGTCGCCCAGGTTCACGATCGTCAGGTCGGACGTGAAGTGCGAGCCTCCGATTCCGTACACATCGAGCACGACGGGGATCTGGACCACGGGAGCTGCCGCGCGCAGCGGAAGCGCGGCGGGCAGGAGGAGCAGACCCGCCGCAAAGGCAAGGAGACGGTTTCTTTTCATGGCGCCTCAGATTAGCAAACGCGGGAACCGGATCGCGAATGCGAAACGGCGACGAGCGGACGGACGAACGGAGCCTGTCGCTACAATCGCCCGCGTGTCAGACGTTCTCGCGACCCGCCTCGATCCGAACGATCCCGATTTCATGGCGAACGCGGCGCATCACCGTGCGCTCGCCGATCAGCTCCGCCAGGAAGTGGCGCGGGCCCGCGAGGGAGGAGGCGCGAGAGAGACGGCGCGTCACATCGAGCGCGGCAAGCTCCCCGTGAGGGAGCGCATCGAGAAGCTGCTCGATCCCGGCACCGCTTTTCTCGAGGTCGCGCCGCTCGCCGGGCACGGCCTCTACGAAGGAGCCGCGCCGAGCGGCGGCATCGTCACGGGCATCGGCCGCATCGCCGGACGCGAGACGATGATCGTGGCCAACGATGCCACGGTGAAGGGCGGCACCTATTACCCGATCACGGTGAAGAAGCACCTGCGCGCGCAGGAGATCGCTCTCGAGAACCGTCTGCCCACCGTGTATCTCGTCGACTCGGGCGGAGCTTTCCTGCCTCTGCAGGCCGAGGTGTTTCCCGATCGAGACCATTTCGGCCGAATCTTCTACAACGAGGCGCGCATGAGCGCGGCCGGGCTCGCGCAGATCGCGGCGGTGCTCGGCTCGTGCACGGCGGGCGGCGCCTACGTGCCCGCGATGTCGGACGAGACGGTGATCGTGAAGAACCAGGGGACGATCTTCCTGGCCGGCCCTCCGCTGGTGAAGGCGGCCACCGGCGAGAGCGTGTCTGCCGAGGAGCTGGGAGGCGCCGACGTGCACACGCGCATCTCGGGCGTGGCCGACCACCTGGCCGAGAACGACGCGGACGCTCTCGAGAAGGTGCGCGAGATCCTCGAGCGGCTCAACTCGAGGAAAACGATCGACGCCGACCTCGCCGAGCCCGAGGAGCCTCTCTATCCGACCGAAGAGATCTACGGCGTCCTCCCGCGCGACCTGAAGAAGGCTTACGACGTGCGCGAGATCCTGGCGCGTCTGCTCGACGGCTCCCGCTTCCACGAGTTCAAGCCGCGCTACGGCGCCACGCTCGTCACGGGGTTCGGCCGAATCGCGGGCTTCCCGGTCGCCGTCCTCGCCAACAACGGTGTCCTCTTCTCCGAGTCCGCCCTGAAGGGAACTCACTTCATCGAGATGGCCGCGATGAGGAAGATCCCGCTTCTTTTCCTGCAGAACATCACCGGCTTCATGGTGGGGAAGGCCTACGAGCAAGGAGGCATCGCCAAGGACGGCGCCAAGATGGTGCACGCCGTGGCGAACGCGGCCGTGCCAAAGCTCACGGTGCTGATCGGAGGCTCGTTCGGCGCGGGGAACTACGGCATGTGCGGTCGCGCCTACCAGCCCCGCTTCTTGTGGACGTGGCCGAACACCCGCATCAGCGTGATGGGGGGCGAGCAGGCCGCCAACGTGCTCGCCACCGTGAAAGACGACCAGCGCGAGCGCGAGGGGAAGGGGCGCATGACCCCCGAGGAGAAGTCCGAGTTCATGCGGCCCACGCTCGAGAAGTACGAGGCCGAAGGGAACCCTTACTACGCCACGGGCCGGCTCTGGGACGATGGAATCCTGGATCCGAAAGAGACGCGTACGGTGCTCTCTCTCGCCCTCTCCGCCGCCTACAACGCACCGATCGAGTCGACGCGCTTCGGCGTCTTCCGGATGTAATGGACGTCACACGATGAAAACCGTCGCTCTCTCCCTGCTCGTCTCCCTCGGCGTCGCCACGCTGCCCGCCCGCGGCGAGACCGTTGCCACCGGCTCGATCGAACGGATCGAGGTCACTTCGCTCACGCGCGAGCGAATCACGCTCGTGGCGCATGCGCTACTCACGCAGGTCGCGGCCGGCACCAAGCAATCGTTCGTGGGCGAGGTCGCCGTGGCCAACGTGGCGATCCCCGTCACGACGCCGGTCTGGGTGGCCGTGCGCCCCGTGAAGGGAACGAACGAGGCGAAGGTCTACATCAGCCTCGAGCTGGGCAAGGTGCCCGAGGCGCTGCTCGCGCGCGCTGGAACGCGGGCGCTGGATCTGAGCCTGAAGGGCTTTCTGAAGGGTGAGCGCGGCAGCAGCGCACCCGTGTGCGCCATCGGCCTGATGCGTTACGGCACGCAGGAGGTCTTCGCCCCCGCGACGCTGGGGAACGCGTTCTTCAGCTTCCTCGGGGCGCGCCTCACGGGCATGACGCTGAGCGAGACGAGCGGCGAGGCGACGGTCGTCCTCTACAACCCGTTCTCGTTCGCGATCCCGCTGCGGCGCATCACGTATTCGCTGGAAGCGGAGGATCGCAAGCTCGGCAGCGGCGAGGTCCCGGCGACCCGTATCCGGCCCAAGCAGGAGAACAAGATCCTGGTGCCGATCTCGGTCGGCAACGGCGACCTGATCGCGGTGGCCGGCGGGGCCGTGATGGGGGGAGGCGACATCGAAGGGCGCCTCGTGGCGAAGCTTTCGTTCAAGATCGGAGCCGACGAGATCACGCTGCCGATCTCGCTCCCGGGCAAGATCCAGGTGAGCCGTTGAGCTCTGACGGGGCGCGCGCGCCGCGCATCCTCATCGACAGAACGCACGGCGGCCGCGTGGCGAACGTGGTGCTGAACCGGCCCGAGCTGCGCAATGCCTTCGACGACCGCCTCATCGAGGAGGCGTCGGACGTGTTCCAGGGCCTGGCGTTCGAGCCCGGCGTCCGCGTCGTCGTCCTGTCCGGAGCGGGAAAGTCTTTCTGCGCGGGAGCCGACCTGAACTGGATGGGGCGCATGGCGGGCTATTCGCTCGAAGAGAACGCGCGCGATTCGGCCGCGCTCGCGGCGCTCTTCCAGATCGTGAACGAGTGCCCCCGCCCGGTCGTCGCGCGCATTCATGGCGCGGCGCTGGGAGGCGGAACGGGGCTGGCCGCCGTGGCAGACATCGTGATCGCGGCCGAAGGCACGCTCTTCGGCACCACCGAGGTGCGCCTCGGGATCCTGCCGGCCGTCATCAGCCCATACGTGGTGAGGAAGATCGGCGAATCGAACGCGCGGCTCTGGTTCCTCACCGGCGAGCGGTTCGATGCGCGCGAGGCGCAGCGCGCCGGCCTCGTCCATCGCGTCGTGCCCGAAGCAGAGCTGGACACGGCGGTGGAGGCGGTCGTCGGGTCCTTGCTCCTGGGAGGGCCGGAAGCGCTCGCCGAGGCCAAGCACCTGGCGCGGACCATGGGCTCGCTCTCCTTCGATGCCGCCATCCCGCTCTCGATCACGAAGATCAGCGAACGCCGCGTGTCGCCGGAAGGACAGGAAGGGATGTCGGCCTTCCTCGGCAAGCGGCGCGCCTCGTGGACGAGCGCCGAGGCGTGAACGCGACGCGGAAGATCAAGCGCCTGCTGATCGCGAATCGCGGCGAGATCGCCGTTCGTGTGATCCACGCGTGCCGGGCTCTCGGGATCTCTCCGGTGGCCGTCTACTCCGAGGCCGACGCCAGCGCCCTGCACGTGCGGCTGGCCGACGACGCCGTGCTGCTCGGTCCCGCGCCCGCCTCGGAGTCGTACCTCTCCGTCGAGAAGGTGCTCGCGGCCGCGGCCGCGACCGGGTGCGATGCCGTCCATCCAGGCTTCGGATTCCTGTCCGAGAACGCGGCCTTCGCGCGCGCCGTGGCCGACGCGGGGCTGATCTGGGTGGGCCCATCGCCTTCGGCCATCGAGGCGATGGGGCTGAAGATCGGGGCCCGCGA
>JBDSFL010000425.1:0-5047 GCA_039919545.1 Thermoanaerobaculia bacterium
CCACATCTCGATGGCTCAGCTTCACCTCGTGTTTCAGCCTCAGGATCTCCCGGACCTTCCGCATCGTCAGCCTCCCGTTCGGCAAACCGCCTCCTTCGGGGGCGGTTGCTCTGGAGTCTCCGAGCGTCGCTTTGGCCGCCCCGCCCCCTTTCGAAGGCCGAGTCTCCTTCACGCTCTCCGATCTACGCGTTCACGCGAGCGATTTCAGTGTTCACGTTCACCGATACGGGTGTTCACGTTCACCGATTTACGCGTTCACGCCGGACCGATCTGGGTGTTCACGTTCGTCCGAAACACGCACGGTCCATAAAGACGATCGTAGTCTCTGTCGATTGCCTACAGCCGCCGATAGAACTCGTCAGTATTCCGGCAGAGGCTCATCGCAAGATATCGTCCAGACGATAGGTGAGCCGTCTTGCAGAGGGCCAGCCAACACGCACGAAGGTGTCGAGCGCGGCGAGAAGATCCCGCCGGCATGATTCTCTGCTCTGGAATAGCGTGGGGTACGAAGCGAGGTACCGTTCAATGATTCTCACAAAGAGACGGTTGTCAGCGTGTGTCGGCGTCGGGGAGTCGGTCGAGGCGTATTGATGCGATGCGGTCGGTGGGTGGTCGTGTGGTGGCGCGTTCCTGTTCCTCGCGGTGAATGGCTAGGGCGAGGTAGATGATGCTGGCCCGGGCGAGGCGGAGGAGGTGCCGGCATTTCTTCTCGAAAGTCAGCCGGTTCATGCTGAGGGCCATGGTGTCCGCGAGCATGCCGGACGCCCGAGAGGGTTCGGGGCTGAGGAACCCTTCGATGTGCAGTTTGCAGTACTTGTGTTCGAGGTGGTTCCTGATGCTCGCGAGTGCCTGGGCGTCGGGTTCCAGGGTCCCGGCGACCTCCTCGGTGGGTGCAAGGTCTTTGGCGAGCCAGTAGAGGGCGCGGAGGGGCAGGTTCTCCCGGCTCGTGAACTCGGGGCGTAGGCCGAGGTTGGCCTTGTTCTTGGTGTACCAGAGTCCTCGGAAGGAGACCTGTGTCTCGGGGATGTTGAGGCCGAGGTAGTCGTTGAGGAAGTACGCGGTCTTGTCGAGGAGGGAGTACGCGAGGCGGAACGAGGTGCGGAGGTATTCGGTGCGGAGGCCGTAGGATGGGTAGTCCATGGTGTCGGTGAGGAGGACGCCGCGGTCGGCGTAGTGCGGCGTCCTGTCGTGAGTGCCTTGGTCGTACAGGTATCTCGCTCCGACGAATTCCTGCTTGAGCTGATTCATGAACCCCTGGTATGTCGGGCCGCTTCCTGCTTTGACGACGATGGGTGGCGTGCTGAGGATGTCTCGTGCGGCGATGGGGTGTGGGCCGAGGTCGTTGAGCGGGTTGAGGAAGAGACGGGCGTTCAGGAGTCGCCGTCGGTACTCCTGTTCCTCCGTGGTGCTCCCGAGGGGGTAGTCGTCGAGGTGGAGTGGGTTGGCGAGGTATTCGGGCGTGAGGAGCTCGGTGATGTGGTCGCGCGCTGCTGTGATGCCGGTGATGGCGTGGCTTTCGAGGTTTTCGGTGAGGGCTGTCGTGAACTCGGCGTGGGCGGTCTTGTAGAAGACGCCTTTGTGCCCGTTGTCGTAGAGGTGGCGGGCGTAGCTGGTGAGGCCGAGGGCGCGGTTCGCTCGCGCCATGCCGAAGCCGGGAGTGATTTGGAGGGCGCGGTCCCAGTAACGGATAGCTTCGATGGTCCTGCCGAGATGGTCGAGGAGGTTCGCGAGGTTCGTGAGCAGCCGGCTCTGCTCGACGGGCTTAAGCGCGTTGAACCCGTGAGTGTTGATGGCGGTCCTGTACGCGAGGATGGCCTGTTCACACTCTGGCTGTTCCCACTCCCAGATACGCTCGGTGGCCGCGGGGCGTCGGCGTTGGAGTTCTGACCAGGCGTTTCCGACGAAGTAGAAGAGCCGGGCCTGATTGGCGGGCTTTGAGAGCCGTTCTCTGATGCCTGGCGCGATGGTGATGGCGCGCCGTAGGCCCTCGGGGTCCCCGCGTTCGGTCGCGGCATCGATGAGCATGCCGAGGCGCTGGAGCGCGTCGCCTGGGTTAGCGGTGGTGGGGTCCCATGCGAGGAGAGCGGTGTATTCAGCGGGAGGGGTCTGGTGGTCGGACATCGAACGGGTCTCTAGAGGTCTGCTGGTCGGGCGATGAGGGTACCGTGCCCGGCGACGGTCGCGATCTTGTGCCAGCGCTTCTCGCTCGTCAGCAGGACTCGGCCGTTTTGGAGGTAAAGGAATGACTCGAGATCGCCGAAGTCGTTGGGTTGTGGGGCGAAGTCGCAGGCGCACCCGATGATGTAGTGGGCGTACGCGCGGGCGAAGGGCGCGAGGAGTGGGCGGACGGCTGCGAGTCCTGCCGTGCTCGGCGGTGCTGGCGGCAGGCTTTCGGACCGGAGGACTCGTCGGTAGGTGCCTTCAAAGACGGCCGTCTCGAAGTCGGACGAGAGGATGCGTGCATTGAATGCTGCCTGGTTCTTGCCGGGGAGTCGCTTGATGGTTCCTTTGACGCGGGCCTTGAGATATCCCGGGACTTCTCCATCAATCGCCTGTGCTATGCCGTCGCAAAAGTCCTCCCAGTGCGTGGAGCGCCAGAGGGAGAGGTCGACCGTCTTGGCGGTCCTGCTGCCTGGGTAGAGCGGGACGCTCATGTGTAAGGCGACTGGGCTGCTCGCCGTCGCGAGGGTCTGGAGGTCGGCCTCGATGGCGAGCGTCGGAGGCGTGCGTGTGACGCCCCAGAGGTTGGCGAGGTGTGATTCGGTGTCGGTGAGGATGTCGTCGGCGTGGGCGAGGAGCGCGCTTGCGGCGGCTTGTCGTGCCTTGAAGGAGGCCGCGTTCACGTTCGAGCAGATTTCGAGGTGATTGACCGGTGTCGCGAGGAGACGTCGGCCGCCTGCCTTCAGCGTAGCCGCAGAGAATAGGTTCGCGCCGAGGTCGTACCAGACGTTCGTGTCAGCGACGAACTCCATAAGTGAATTGTGGCACGAGAGTCCGCCAGTCGTCCTGACGGGAAAAGGCTCGACCTCCTGAGGGAGTGCGTCTTTGTGGGGCGCCTCGCGAGCCAGTGTCACCCTTTTCGTGCCGCGTGGTCGCGTGCCGGTTTCCATTGAAGCTCTCGACGAAGGCGTTCAGATTCGGCTTTCCCGGATGGATGAAGCGCAGCTCGATGCCTCTTGCCTCGGCTCAGGCCAGGAAGGGTGGGTGGCCATTGGTGTTGCTTGGCGAAGATCATTACCTTCGCAACACTAATGCATTTAGATCATGGTCTACGGGTCACAGCAGAGCCATTTTGTGGCGAGACAGGTAGTCCCTGCGTAGCTAGCGGCTAGTGGCCGGTATTGATTGATGTGGTATCGGTCATGCTTACGACTGGGTCATGTCCAAAATTGACGTTCGTGCTGAGCGCCGCGAACTCGAGCGTCGAGGGCGCTCGCGCACCGTTCGATCTGATGATCCTTGACGCGCACGGCTGATCCTGATGCTCGCCGACGGAGAGTCGTACCTGGATATCCGCCAGGCGCTCGGGTGCAACGCGAATTACGTCAGCCGTTGGAAGAGCCGGTTCGAGCAGGATCGCCTCTCGGGCTTGTTCTCCAGGCACGGCGGTGGTGCACGGCTTCGCCCGACATCTGCACTGGAGGCTCGGATCCCCGAAAGGACCCGCCAGAGCCCTCCCGACGGTTCCACTCAGTGGACAACACGAAAACTCGGACGCGCTCTGAAGGTGAGTCACACGCTCATCGCACGCGCTTGGGGCCGAGCCGGTCTCAAGCCCCACCGCTTCGAGCGGTAAATGGTTTCCGACGACCCGGATTTCGAACGCAAGGCCGCGGATGTCATCGGCCTCTACGTCAACCCTCCGCAGCACGCGGCTGTCTTCTGCGTTGACGAGAAGACGGCCATTCAGGCTCTCGATCGACTCGACCCAGTGCTGCCTCTTTCACCTGGACGCATTGAGCGCCACGGCTTCGAGTACTTCCGCCACGGCACGCTCTCGCTCTACGCCGCCCTCAACACCAAGACCGGCGAGGTCCTCGGCAAGACCGTCGCGCATCACACGAGCGAAGCCTTCGTGGCGTTCCTTGCCGATGTGATCGCCAGCCAGCCGCCTGGTCGCGAAATCCACGTCGTGGCCGACAACCTCTCGGCCCACAAGAGCAAACGCGTCCGCGAGTTCCTCGCCGACTACCCCAACCTTCACCTTCACTTCACGCCGACCTATTCCTCGTGGCTCAATCAAGTCGAGATCTGGTTCGGCAAGATCGAGCGCGAGGTGATCGCTCGGGGCGTCTTTCGCTCCGTCAAGGATCTCTCCCGCAAACTCCTGCGCTATATCAGGCACTACAACAAGAGTGCAAAGCCGATCCGCTGGAAGTACGTCGATGTCACTCGTAGAATCCGCAGTACCAGTTCAACTGTTACAGGCCACTAGGTGCCGCCGGAGTCGATCGACTTGAACACGCCGCCGCCAAACGTTCCCGCGTAGAGGGTGTAGTCGGGTTGATCGCGAGGGCATAGACAGTGAGGGTTGTCAGGTCGGTGTTGGCCGCGGACCAGGTGCCGCCGGAGTCGGTCGTCTTGAAGACGCCCCCGCCGCCCGTTCCCGCGTAGAGGGTCGAGGGGGTGGCCGGGTTAATCGCGAGCGCCGAGACGAACCCGCCGTATGGCCCGCCGCTCGTCCAGACGCCTGCCCCCGCGAAGGCCGTCAGGGAGAACGCGAGGCCGATCCCAGCAAGGAACGATTGCTGTGCAAGGCGCCATTGGCAAGGCGTCGCCCGCGTACGGTAGTTCAAGGTCATCTCAATCTCTCTTTCTAATCCTTCACGGAAATGAGGGAAAGCGTGAAACTCCCCGGGTATGTCCGGCATTCCGGTAGTGCTGACTGGAGCTGTCAGAAGATCGAAGCTCGCCATGGGAACCTCCACTCGAAACCTGACCGCCCGAACGGTTCCGGCTTCCGATACCGATGGCCGGGAGGCGGACTGCTACGACCGAGGTAGGCACATCCTATTTCGACCACGGGGGTTTCTGCCCCTTGGTCGCA
>JBDSFL010000473.1:0-7408 GCA_039919545.1 Thermoanaerobaculia bacterium
CGGTGCAAACGGCCGCAGCCCGCTGTGGCAGCGGTGTGCGCGTGGTGCCGTGCGCACCGGTGACAGGACAGCCTGACAGTCGAGCACCGATGCGGCCTTCCCTCGAAGCGCTCAACCCGTTTGATTCGTGCGTGTTACGCGAAAACACCCGCCCGGGCACTTCCCGTGCACTGGAAGGGGAGAACCCCGAATCCCTCCGGAACCCGACAGACAAGAGAAAGAGAGGAGGCGACCCATGGACTGCTGACCCCATCGCGCCCCGGACGCGCCGGCGAGAACGGAAGGAAGGACCCCCGGTCGACAGAAACTTCTTGATTCGACAACCGCAACCGCACAACACGAAAGGACTCCCATGACACTTCGCCCCATCGTCCGCGCCCTCACGATTCCGATCCTCGGCCTCGCCCTCGCCACCATCGCCGCGCACCCGGCCGTCGCCGAGGGCGAGCCCGCCGCCGCGGCGCACAAGGCGGTGAACATCAACCAGGCTTCCACGGCCGAGCTCTCGCGGCTGCCACGCGTCGGGGCGAAGCTGGCCGACCGCATCGTGGCGCATCGCACGCAGCACGGCGCCTTCAAGCGGGCCGAGGACCTGATGGAGGTGAAGGGCGTGGGCGAGAAGATGTTCGCCACGCTCAAGCCGTACCTCACGGTCTCGGGCTCGACCACGCTGGTCGAGAAGGTCTCCTCGGCCGGCTCGCGCGGAGGCAAGGCCGGCAAGACGAAGGGCCCGACGAAGTCCGCCAGCAAGTAGCGGCGCCACACTCTCGGAATCCCTGATCGCGCGGGACGCGGCCTGGCGCCTGTCAGGCCACGGCGTCCCGCGCTCTTCTCTGCTCTTCTCTCCCTGCACAGAAACCAGACCATCCGAAAGAAGGAGACCGTCGATGTCCAGAATCGGCCGCTCACGCGGCTTCTCCCTGCTCGAGCTCCTCGTCGTCCTCGCCGTCTTCGGCCTCATGGCCGCGCTGGGCGCCCCCTCGCTGGCCGGCCTCTCCGCGCAGCTCTCCATCCAGGCCGCGGCCTCGCACGTCTCGACGCTCTTCAACGGAGCGCGCGCCCGCGCCGCGTTCCATGGCGTGGACGTGGGGGTGAAGTGGATCAGCGTGGAGGGCGACCTGCAATTCGCGGTGTACGAGGACGGCAACGGAAACGGCGTCCTCTCCGAGGACATCCGCACCGGCAAGGACTCCCTCGTCCAGGCGCCGTACTCGATGCACGGCCGCTACCCCCACATCGAATTTCGTTTCCTGCCCGGATTCATCGCCGTCGACCCCGGCGGGAATCCTGTCGGCGACCTGACGGATCCGATCCGGTTCGGCCGCTCGGACATCTGCACCTTCTCGGCCACGGGGCACGCCTCACCCGGCTCGGTCTACCTCTCGGACGGGCACCACCGGCAGGCGCTCGTGCGGATCTCTCCCGCCACGGCGCGCATCCAGGTCTACGAGTGGCGGCCGGACATCAGGGGCTGGCTCAAGCGGCTCTGACTCCTGCTTCGACCGCGTCACCTCCGAAAGATTCGGCCAGGAAAAACGATCCGTTCAGAAAACCAGAGCAGAGCTCAGCACGAGAAAGGAATGCGCATGTCACTCATCCGTGGAAATCTCTCCCGGGGCCGCAACGAAGTCGATGGCCCGCTCGGCGACGGCCATCCGCTCCGGCGAACCCAGATCGAACCACGTTCCGTCGCTGGGCTGCGAGTAGGGCACGAGCACGAAGCCGCCGTCCCGCTGCTCACCGCTTGGCTTGAGGACGGCGCGCGCCAGCTCCGAGACGCCAGCGGGGATGCGCGCGAGCAGCGACGGATTCGCCGCCTGGATCCCCGTGAAGAAAAAGGGCCCGCGAGCGCCGGACGGCCGATCGCCCCCGACCGCAATCAGCCGACCTTCAGCGTCTGCGTAGAGGGGTGTATCGACGTCCGGTCGCTCGTTCGGCAGCACGGCCAGCGCCGAAGCCACGTGGCGTTCTCGGCGTGCCTTGAGGAGGCGACCGAGGCCGAATGACGTGGCGATGTCGCCGTTCACGATCAGGAAGGGACCGTGGCCGAGGAGCCCCGCATCCGCCGCGCCGCGGATTCCTCCCGCGGTCCCCAGGATCTCCCGCTCACGCGACCACGCGACCGGGCAGCCCCGGTAGGAGCTGCCCACCGTGCTCTCGAGCACGTCCGCCAGGTGATGGGTATTGAGGACGAACGCATCGACGCCCTCGGCGATCAGGTGATCCAGCAATCGAAAAAGAATCGGCCGCCCCAGGAAAGGAAGGAGCGGCTTGGGCGTGATGAGCGTGGCGGGACGGAAGCGGGTGCCGAACCCGGCGGCCAGGACGAGGGCGATCATGCGGCGGCCGGATCCGGCAAAGGGTCGAGCTTCATGAACGTCATGTCCACGGCCAGCGCCGGGTTCCGTGTTCGCGCCTCCTGGTAGAGCACGGGATAAGACGCCGCGATCATCTGGTCCTCGGGGATCGCGAGCCGTACCGCCAGCGCCCGCACCGCGGGCTCTTCCCCTTCGATCTCGGCGAAGAGCCCGATCGGAGTTTCGTCCACGACCACGAGCGGGAGTCCGGGATCCGAAAAGCGCCACGTGGTGCGCCGCTTCTCGTACCTGAACACCGGAGCGAAACCGAGCTCCGCGAAAATCTGCTCGACGACCTCGCGCTGGGCGATCCGGGTCTCGAGCTCCACGCGGCTCTTGAGCCCGCGATCCAGCGTGGCCTTTCCCTTGAACGTCAGGACGCCCCGCCCCGCCGCGTCGCGCACGCGCAGCGCCTGCCCGCTCGCCAGCAGCGAGCCCTCCTTGTCGTCGAGCAGCACGTTCGACTCGAACTCCGTCGGTCCGGCGGTGCCGCCGAGCGCCCGGAGGCGACTCTCGAAATCGGCGCGATCGCCGAGGCGGAATTTCGTCTCGATCTCGCGGGGGGCTTCGGGAGCGGTCATGGTCCCTAGAATAGCGACCGCGTGATTCGATACCGCCTCACGGGGCTCCGCGTGAAAGTTCCCCGGCCGGCGGACCTCGCCATGGTCGCGCGCACCTTGAAGGTGCCGGTGGCCGGCCTCTCGGGCTTCAAGCTCACGCGGCGCTCGCTCGACGCGCGGCAGAAGCCGGCGCTCTTCTACGAGACCACCGTCGAGTTCGATTCCGAAGAGCCGCTCGATATCACCCCCGAGCCGCCGCTCCGCCTGGACCTCGCGCCGGCGGAGAAGGGGCCCGAGCTGCTGCTCCCGCCCGCCGGACGCGCGGCGCGCGTGGCCGTGGTGGGAACCGGCCCCGCGGGGCTGTTCGCCGCTCTCTCGCTCGTGGACGCGGGCTGCCTGGTCACCCTCTTCGAGCGGGGCGACCCGGCGGAGGACCGCTACCGCAAGGTGATGCGCTTCTGGACCAAGGGGGAATTCGATCCCGAGTCCAACGTGCAGTTCGGCGAAGGGGGCGCTGGAACCTTCAGCGACGGCAAGCTCACGTGCGGCAAGCGTCACGACAAGATCGCGGTCGTCCTCGACGTCTTCCACCGCTTCGGCGCGCCCGACACGATCCTCTACGACGCCAAGCCGCACATCGGCACCGACCGTCTCGTCGTCGTGCTGCGCAACATCCGCAAGCACCTCGTGGAGAACGGGGCGACGCTGCGCTATCGCGCGCGTGTCGTCGACGTGAAGCGCCACGAACCCGGCGGCGCGCTGAAATCGCTCGTGCTGCACGACGGCGAGGAGATCCCCTTCGACCTCGCCATCTTCGCGCTGGGGCACTCCGCGCGCGACACGGTGCAGACGCTGTACGAGCGAGGCGTCGCGATGACGCCGAAGGCGTTCGCGGTGGGCGTGCGGATCGAGCACCCGCAGGAGCTGATCGACCGCATCCAGTACGCGCAGCTCTCCTCGGCGTGCGGCGTGATGCCCGCCGACTACAAGCAGACCTTCGTGGCCGGGAACGGGCGCGGCGTCTACACGTTCTGCATGTGTCCCGGCGGCGAGGTCATCGCGTGCTCCTCGGAGCCGGGAGGCATCGTCACGAACGGCATGTCGCGTTACAAGCGCGCCTCGGGCTTCGCGAACTCGGGCATCGTGGTGCAGACACGGGAGAGCGACTTTTCGCAGATGCCCGGCCCCGACCTGCTGAAGGGAATGGAGTTCCAGCGCGCCATCGAGCGCCGCGCGTTCGAGATAGGCGGCGGCACGTATGCGGCGCCGGCGCTGCGCGTGACCGATTTCTTGAAGCCCAGCAAGGGCCGCGGGCCTCGCGCCCTGCCGAAGTCGACGTACGGCCCGGCCATCGTCCCGAGCGCGCTCGACGCGCTCTACCCGGAAGCGTACCTCTCGGCGCTGAGAGAGAGCCTGCTCGCCATCGACGCGAAGATGAAGGGCTTCATCTCGGAGGAGGCGCTCCTCATCGCCCCCGAGTCACGCACGTCCTCGCCGGTGCGCATCGAGAGGAACGACTGGTGCGAGTCCATCTCGATGCCGGGGCTCTACCCCGCGGGCGAGGGGGCGGGCTTCGCGGGAGGCATCGTGTCAGCGGCGCTGGACGGCTTGCGCGTCGCGCGCCACGTGCGGGCGCGGATCGCGGGCGAGACGCTGCCGCCGGAGAAGACCGCGACGTTCCGCGGGCCCGAGTACTGAGGCGGCGCGACAACCCAAGCCCCACCATAATGCGCCGGTGAAGCGCGTCATCGTCGGCACCGCCGGCCACATCGACCATGGCAAGAGCGCGCTCGTGAAGACGCTCACCGGCACGGATCCCGATCGTCTGCCCGAGGAGAAGGCGCGCGGCATCACGATCGACCTCGGCTTCGCGCACGCGGAATGGGGCGGCGTCTCGTTCTCCTTCATCGACGTGCCCGGGCACGAGCGCTTCGTGCGGACGATGGTGGCGGGCGCACAGGGAATCGACATCGCGTTGCTCGTCGTCGCCTCGGACGACGCGGTGATGCCGCAGACGCGCGAGCACCTGGCGATCCTGAAGCTCCTCGACGTGCGGCACGCGGTACTCGTGCGCACCAAGAGCGACCTCGTGGATGAAGAGTCGGGCGGGCTGGTGGAGGACGAGCTGCGCCAGCTCGTGAAGGGCTCGGCGTTCGAGAATGCGCTGTTCGTGGCGTTCTCGAGCGTGAGCGGCGAGGGGCTCGAGGCCGTGCGCGCGGCGCTCCTGGAAACGGCCGTGAAGCTGCAGCGCCCCGGGCGCACGGAGCGCATCCCGCGCCTCGCCCTCGACCGCGCGTTTGCCATCAAGGGCTTCGGCCCCGTGGTCACCGGCACGCTGGACGGCGGGAAGCTCGCGCTCGAGGACCGCCTGGTCGTGGTGCCCGAGGGGCACGAGGTGCGCGTGCGGCGTATCGAGGTGCACGGCGAGGAGCGTCCCGAAGCCTGGGCCGGCGAACGAACCAGCCTGAACCTCGCGGGCGTCGAGATCAGCGACCTGCGCCGCGGGCAGACGCTCGTCTCACCCGGTGCCCTCGTCCCCTCCCGTCTCCTCACTGTCGAGCTCCAGCTCCTCCCCTCGATGCACGGGCCTCTCGCGGACGGCGCCCGCGTGCGGCTGCATCACGGCACGGCGGAGGTGGGGGCTCGCCTGGCGCTCGTCTTTCAGAAGGGCGAGGCCTCGCCGGGAGAGGTCAAGCCCGGCGAGGCCGTGGTCGCGCAGCTGCTCCTGGAATCGCCCCTTGCGGCCCTTCGCCACGATCGCTTCGTGCTGCGCCGCCCCTCGCCGATGGAGACGATCGGCGGGGGCACGATCCTGGATCCGGGCCGCGAGCGGATTCGCGCCCGCACGGGCCTTTCGGCGGAGTCGCAGCGCATCCTGGCCAAGGGAGACGACGAGGCGGTGACGGCGCTCCTGATCCGCGACGCGGGACCCGCCGCGACGGATGCTGCGGCGCTCGCGCTACGTCTCGGCGTCTCCGTGTCCCAGGTGGCGCGTCACCTCGAGGCCCTCCTGCAGAAGGGAGAGGCGCTTCGTATCGGGGCCGGGCTCGTGGCCGCCGCACGCGGCGCGGAGGAGATGGCGCGCCGCGTCGATTCGATCTTTGCCGAGCGCAAGCGCGCGGGTGCGCCGTCGCTGGCCCTCCCGCGCGGGGAGTTCCTCTCGCGCCTCGGCGCGGGTCTCTCTCCGGCCTCGGCCGAGGGCTGGCTGGCTCTGCTGGCCGCCTCGAAAAAGATCTCCGTCGACGGCGATCGCGTGGGACCCCCCGGCGGAACCTCGGGCCTGTCCGAGGACGCCACCGGCTTTGCGGCGCACGTGGCCGAGGGATATCGGACCGGAGGGTTCGAGGCCCCGAAGAGCTTCGATCTGGCGCGGGCGCTCCACACCAAGCCCGCGGTGGTGGACGGCCTCGTGACGCATCTGCTGAAATCTGGCGTGCTCGTGCGGCTCTCGCCCGATCTCGTCGTGCACAGAGAGACGCTGGCTTCGATCGACAAGAAGCTCGAGACGGTTGCGGGCCAGACTCTTGGGGTGGGCGGCTTCCGTGACCTGTTCGGACTCACGCGCAAGAACCTGATCCCCCTGCTGGAGTTCCTCGATCAGCGCAAGAAGACGCGACGAAACGGGGACGTGCGCGTCGTGGTCTAGCGGTTCAACGGTTCAACGGGTCAACGGATCAGCCGTTCGAGGAGAGCGCCGCGTGCACCACGGCCCGCACGCGCCGAACGTCAGGCCGCGGGCGCCCTCAGGTTCTTCTTGAGGAGTCGCTTCCCCTTCTCCTTGGCCGCGTTCACCTCGTAATCGAGGGTGGCGTCGAGCGCCATCCAGCACGAGACGGGATTCGCCTTCTCGAGCGCCGGCGAGAGCTTCCAGCGCGGCGTCGACTGGCGCAGCCACGAGAGCACCAAGGGCTCGGTCTGTCCGGTCGGGACGATGCGTTTCACGGCACCGGTCTCGGACACTTCCACGAGCGCCGTGATGCGCGACTTGACGCGCGCCGACGAATAGCTCCACGAGGTCTTGTCGGGAGCCGGCAGGATGTCCACGTCCTCGATGGAGAAGCTTCCCGGCTCGGCGGGGGTGATCTCGCGCGGGAAGCGGGTGAGCCACTGCTCGCCGCTGAAGTCGTGTCCGATCTTCTGCATCGGGTCGTTCTTGCGGATCGGGACGAGCGTGAAAGCGCTGAAGGCTGCCTTTTCGAGCTCGACCGCCAGCTCGATTCCATAGGTGGCCCAGGTGGAGACCGATCCTCCCGCACGCTTGGCGGGCGAGAAGCGCCAGCGCGGGAGCAGCGCCTGAGCGGTGGCTCCCAGCACCGCCAGCGGCGGCTCCACGGCCAGCCCTTCGAGGACCTTTCCGGTGGGGTCGAGGCGGATCGTGAGAAAGAGCGTGGCGCGCGTCTCGAGATTCGCCGGCTCGGGACGCTCCAGGAGCTTGGGCGCCGCGGCGAGCGGGCGGTAGAGCGGGTGCACGTACGGGACCTCGGCCGGCGG
>JBDSFL010000505.1:0-4325 GCA_039919545.1 Thermoanaerobaculia bacterium
CGGCGCGGCTCGTCCTGCTGCGCCGACGCGACGTCGTCTTCAAGGAAGGGGACGTGCCGCTGATCTCGCTCTTCGCGGCCTGCCGCCGAACCGACGTTCCCCCCTCGTTCGCGCTCGAGCCGGACGGCCTCCCCGTGCGCGAGAGCCCGCTCGTGATCCGGAATCGCGACGGGAGCACGCCCTTCGAGTACGCCACCATCCGGATGAGCTTCGGCTTCCCGCCGGGCCAGATCCGCCCGAGCCTCTGAGCAGGCCCGGAGAACAGACGCCATGATCCCCACGGAAGAGCTGCTCCGGAAGATCTCTCGCACGCGCGACGGATCGCTGGCGGAGATTCCGTTCGCCGTCGTGCTGCACGCGCTGGCCCTGCACAAGAAGACCGTGCTGGTGGAGCTGCGGCGCCGCCAGATCGTCAAGACGCTGTTCATCGAGGAAGGGGTCATCGTCGATTGCCGCTCCAACCTCCTGAACGAGACGTTCGGCCGCTTCCTGGTCGCCCGCGATCGGATCAGCGAGGAGGTGCACGACTCCTGCGTGGCCATCGCCCTCGAGCGGCACGTGCCCCTCGGCGAGATCCTCTCCGAGAAGGGAATTCTCGACGCGTCCGAGCTCTTCCGCTTCCTGCAGCAGAACCTCGCCAAGAAGCTGCTCGACCTCTTCTCGTGGCGCGAGGGGGATTTCCGCATCCTGCTCGACGTGCCGGAGGTCGAGTCCACGCTGAAAGTGAGAATCCCTCAGCTCATCGTCACGGGGATCTCGCGCTTCTCGGTGCAGCAGGAGGCCGACGCCGCCATCGCGCCGCTCGTGGGCAAGAAGCTGATCCTGCATCCGGCGCCCCCGTTTCCGCTCGCCGAGCTGCGCCTGAGTCCCGTGCAGACGCTGCTGGCCGAGGCCCTCAAGCCGGGCCGGCGCGTGGACGAGCTGGCCGCGGTGACGAACATCCCGATCGACGAGATCAGCCGCATCCTTTATGCGCTCGCGCTCATCGGCGCCGTGGTTTCCTCGGATGCGCTGAGCTCATTGAGCTCACTGAGCGCGGCGAACGCGGCTACTGCTGCTGCGGCGGCCGTCAGCACGGCTGCAGCGCCCGCGCCCGCGAAGGGTTCCGTTCGCGACAGCCCTTCGGGGGCGCTCGCAGCCGTCGGCGAGAAGGGCGGCACGGTGCGCGGCATCCCCCGGGATCGCGTGGCGAACGAGGTCATGCAGGCCTTCCTGTCGCATCGCAAGCGCGATGCCTTCGAGCTGCTGGGCGTCACCGAAGCCGACACCGAGGCCGCGGTGGAAGATAGCTATCTCGCCTATTGCGAACGCTTCGCCCCGTGGCACTTCACGGACGGCGAGCTGGCGTCGCTCTCCGACAAGGTGCGCGACCTCTTCCTGGCCGGAGCCCGCGCCTACGCCACGCTGCACGATCCCGAGGCGAGGAACGCTCTGGTGACGCGCCGCCGCACCATCAAGGACGACGTCTACAAGAAGCCGGCCCAGAATCCCTTCACGATCAAGACCGATCTTTTGAACCCGGAGCTTCAGTTCCGCAAGGGGCGCGAGCTGATCGCCGCGCGCAAGTTCAAGGACGCGGTGACGTTCCTCGAGTTCGCGGCCGACTGTGACCCGCAGAACGGCGCCTACCGCGCCGAGCTGACGTACTGCCGCTACCTCGACCTGCCCAGCCTCACCAGCGCGCCGCTGCGGGAGCTGGAGGAAACGCTGAAGCTCGATCCGAGCTGCGGCATCGCGGCCTTCTACAGCGGGGAGATCCATCGCACGGCGGGGCGGCGTGAAGAAGCCGAGCTCGCGTACAAGAAGGCCTTCAAGCTGATGCCCAAGGATCCGCGGCCGGGCGAGGCCCTGAACGCGCTGACGAGGAAGCGCTAGAACGAATTTCCTACCGGCGCGGGAACAGGAGCTGGAGCGGGATGGCCAGGCGTGCCGCCCACGACGCGTTGTCGTGGCTCATGCCCGCGAACGCCAGCGTGTGGATGTTGCTGCCGGGAATGTAGCAATGCTCGATCAGCGCCTTGCGCAGCGCGATCGTGTGCTGGTAGCCGTCCCGCACGTTCGCGTCCTCGGCGAACGGGCTGATCGCCGCGCCGCTGTCGATGTAGAGCTGGGGCCGCGGGTAGGGGCACTCCCCTTTCTGCACTTCGCGCACCATGCTGCGGTCGTCCCACCAGAACGAGCTCGAGAGGCAGGCGGCCTTGCCGAAGACGTCGGGACGCGTCCACGCGGCGAAGAACGAGAAGAGACCTCCCATGGAGGATCCGATCACGGCCGTGTCCTCCCGGCCTCGGCGCGTGCGATATCTGGTGTCGATGGCGTCCTTCAACGTCTCCGCCAGGAACTTCAGGTAGCTGGGCCCGTCGCCTCCGCCGTGCCGCGGATCGGGAGTGGGGCTCAGCATCTCGAGCCGCCCCTCGTCGGTGTGCACCGCCACCACGATGACCTCCTCCACCGCCGAGAGGTCGTACAGCTCGTTCAGCGCATCGTCCATCTGCCAGCTCCCGCCGGGCCCGCCCCCGAAGAGCGACTGCCCGTCCTGCGCGTAGAGAACGGGATAGCGCATGTGCTGGTGCTCGTCGTAGCTCGGCGGGAGGAAGACACGATAGGAGAGGGAGCGCCCGAGCTCCGCCGAGGGAATCTCATTCAACGCCGGATCGAGAGTGCCGATCTTTCGATCGAAGTAGGGCTCGATGACGAGCGTCTCTCCGGAGAGCACCGTCTCGTTCCTCCCTTGCGACCACTCCGTGCCGTTCCGCATCGGCTTGAATTCCAGGACCTCGCCAGGGGGGACGATGACGCGGAACACGGCCGTTCCGGGGGTCCGTTCGTCGCAGGGTCGAGTCTCCGTCCAGGATAGCGGCGAAAGGCTCCCGCGCAGGCCGATGCTCCCCTTCCCCTCGGGATAGCGCACCTCGATCGTGGCCACGGACATGCTCTCTTCCTCCCCTTGTTTCTCTCATCTTCCTCGATCCGGTTTCCTTTCGGAATGTCCGGGGGTCCAACTGTACGAGGAGGCCGCCATGAAACGAATCACCCGGACCGCTCTCTTGATCGCACTTTCCACCGTGAACATTCCCCTGCTCGCCAGCGGGCAGAAGGGCTTCGACCTGGCCGTCGTGGTGGACGGCGAGAGCCGGCCGGAATTTCCGGCACGCGGCACGGTGTACGTCGAGGCCGTGAAGGGCCGCGAGTACGAGCTGCGCCTCACCAACCCGCTCGGGGTGCGCGTCGCCGTCGCGCTCTCCGTCGACGGGCTCAACACGCTGGATGCCAAGCACACGGACGCGCAGAACGCCAGCAAGTGGGTGCTCGAGCCCTACGAGACCCAGGTGATCTCGGGCTGGCAGGTGAACGGCTCGACGGCGCGCCGCTTCACCTTCACGGGTGAGAAGCGCTCGTATGGCGCGGCGCTCGGGCAGACCGACAACCTCGGCGTCATCGAAGCGGTCTTCTACAAGGAACGCGTCACCTATCGTCCGCCCCCCCGGCCCATGTCCTACGACCGCCGCGAGAACGAGTCGAGGCCGTTGGAGACCGGCGCAGGCGCCAGAGCTTCCGAGCCGCCCGCGGCGCAGGCCGCCGAAGGCGCCCTCACGCCCCGCCAGAAGAGGGATAGCGGTTCTGACGCGCCCATGAAGTCGCAGGCAGCGCCGAGCCTCTCGGACGATTACGCGGCCACCGGCATGGGCGATCGCACGCAGCACGAGGTGTACAGCGTGAACCTCGACCTGGATCCCCGCCCGGTCGCCACTGCGAGGATCCGGTACGAGTTCAGGACGCAGCTCGCCAAGCTGGGCGTGCTGCCGAGAATCCCGACGCGTCGCGAGCCCCTCGCCCGCCGCGAGGACGCCAGCGGCTTCGACCGCTACTGCCCCGAGCCCGCCAGCTTCCGCTGAAGCGTTGAATCAGACCAGATCCCCCGGGGCTTGGACCCCCGGGGGATCTGCCGTCAGAGGCTCCGGGCAGTTCAGCCGCGCGGCTAAACTCAGCGCCCGTGATCGAGCTCCAGACGGAACGCCTTCACCTTCGCCAGTTCCGCCTGGAAGACTTCGAGGCATACGCGAGCCTCTGCGCCGATCCCGAGGTGATGCAGCATCTCGGCGGAACGCTGTCGCGACACGACGCGTGGCGGCACATGGCGACCTTGCTAGGCCACTGGCAGCTGCTCGGTTACGGCCACTGGGCCGCCATCGAGCGGAGCACGAACACGCTCGTGGGTCGCGTGGGGTTCCTCAATCCCGAAGGCTGGCCCGGCTTCGAGCTGGGCTGGACGCTCGCTCGCGGGGCGTGGGGAAAGGGATACGCGACGGAAGGGGCCCGGGCCG
>JBDSFL010000534.1:0-2979 GCA_039919545.1 Thermoanaerobaculia bacterium
TCGCGCATTACCGGATCCTCAAGAGGATCGGGCGAGGCGGCATGGGCATCGTCTACAGCGCCATCGACGAGCGTGACGGCCGGCCCGTCGCCCTCAAGGTCATCCGTGAGGCCGAGGCCTCCGGCGACGAGAGCGCCCCGCACGTGAACGAGGCCAAGGAGCGCTTCCAGCGCGAGGCCGCGATCCTGGAGGGTCTCCTTCACGTCAACATCGTCTCGTTCTACGAGATCGGCGAGGAAGACGGCACGCCCTACCTCGCGATGGAGTTCCTGGAAGGGCAGCCGCTCACGCATTTCGCGGGGAGGCCGTATCTCGAGACGCTTCCGCTCCTGATCCAGGCGGCTCACGGCATGGAGTACCTGGCCACGCGGGGCATCGTTCACCGCGACCTCTCGCCCGACAACATGTTCGTGGTGGAGAACGGGCCCGAGCGCATCGTGAAGCTGCTGGACTTCGGGATCGCCAAGCTCTTCGAGGCGCCGAGCGGATTCGAATCGCTGACGGCAACGGGCTTCTTCCTCGGCAAGGTGGCCTACGGCTCGCCCGAGCAGCTCGGCTCGCTGGGGCACGGAGCGCCGCTCGACTGGCGGAGCGATGTGTACAGCCTCGGCGTGATCTTCTATCAGGTGCTCGCGGGCCGCCGTCCGTTCGAGGGGAAGGCTCCGGTCGAGTACATCGCGGCGCACCTGAACGTCGCGGCCCCGCCCGTCGCCGCTCCGCCCGACAGCCCCGTCCTGCCCATGGGCCTGGTTCGTCTCGTGGCTCAGATGCTCGAGAAGCGCCGCGAGGATCGTCCCCGCACCTACCGCGAGATCATCGATTGCCTCGTGGCGACGCTCCGCGAGGAGCCTCACGCGTTCCGAGAGCCGGCGCCGGCTCGCGAGCCGGCGCTGGCCACCGAGGTCACGAACGTCACCTCGCTGGTCGGCTCCGCCGATGCGCTCTCCAAGCAGCAGACGATCGGGGCGAGAAGCAGCCGCCCCACCCTGCCGCTGGGCCGTGTGCTGGCCGCCGTGGTGATGCTCGGGGTCGTCCTTGGCTTTCTCGTTTACCGCGGCTGGAAGGCCCCGCCGCGCTCACGAGCCGCTCGCCCTCCCGATTCCCAGGCGACTCCGTTCCCCCGGGCGGTCCCTCCCTTCGAAACCGTCGTCACTCCGGCGCCGGTGGCGATCCCCGCCGTCGGCCAGCTCCAGATCGTCACCGCTCCGTTCGCCGAGGTGGTCTCGATCACCGACGTGAAGACGGGAAGAGTCCTGCCGCTGCCTCCGATCGTGACCACGCCCTATGTGAACGACGCGATGCTGCCCGGCACCTATCGCATCGTGCTGCGCTGTGCGGCCGCGGGCCGGACGGTGCAGAGGGACGTGACGATCGTGCCGGGAAGCAGCCGCCTCGTGACCGAAGCCTTTCTGACGACCGACGCCTTGATGGAGAGCTTGAAATGAAACGTGTTCTGCCCGGGAAGGCCGTGCTCGTGGTCGTCGCGGCCCTCGCCTTCGCCCGTCCCGGCGCTGCTCAGATCGAGTCCGCCTTGCTCTCGAAGATCTCGTTCAACCTGACGAATCCGGGGGGCAAGTCTCTCGCGATGGGGGGCGCATTCACGGCGATCGCGGACGACGCCACGACCGCGCTCGCGAACCCGGCGGGGCTCGGCCTCCTATCTTCCTTCGAGTTCGGAATGTCGGGGAAGCGTTCCGATGACGTGATCGGGCTCGTGACCGCCCGCTCGACGGCGACAGGGACGCTGATCAATCCCTATGCGCCCGTTCGCGGAGTCAACTCCGACCTGGGCGGCTCGCAGTCGAGCGTCGACTATGCGGGCGTGGTGATCCCGATCTCGAAGCGTCTCGTGGCCGCGGTGACGTACGCCGAGAACCTGAGCTTTCGCGGGAATCCAGGGGCCGACGGCTACGCTTTCGTCGAGCTGCGCGACAACCGCGGTGGAGCCAATCGCCGCGATTTTCTCTACGAGTACCGCGAGTTCGGCCAGGTGGCGCTCGCGAATCGCCTGCTCGCGCTCTCGATGGGGTTTCGAGTGACGGATCGCATTCGCGTGGGCGCGGGCCTCTCGCTGAACCGCACCACGTTCGACTTGGAAGGAGATGCGGCGGGACCGCACCGGATCGTGAGCCGTGTCTTCACCACCCCCGTGAGCGTCGAGGAACGCACGGTCACGATGGGCGTCTCCGACTTCGGAGGGACCACGGCCGGGGTGGTGCTGGGATTCCACGCCGACCTCATCTCCCTGGGACGGTTGACCGTGGGCGGCGCGTTCCGCGCCACGACCGCCTCGCACGGCACGCTGACGATCGGCGGCAATGTCCCCGCCGCGCTCGAACAGTCGAGGCAACGCCGGTTCGCGTTCGCCGTGCCGCCCGACGCGTCGCTCGGCCTCGCGGCGCAACCGGTGCCCGGGCTGACGATCGCCATCGAGGGGCAGTGGATCGGCTACAGCCGGAGCTTCGACGAATCGCTTCCCGTCATCTCGTACAGCGGCTTTCTCGAACCTTCTTCCGGCGACTACCGAGACGGCGTGCTGGGCGAGGTGCAGCGCCCTCGGGACGTGATCGTGCCGCGCATCGGATTCGAATACGTGGCCAGCTCCGAGCCGCTGCTGCTGGCCTTCCGGGTGGGCTATCACCGTGAGCCGGCGCACGGAGTGCGGGCGAACGTGGTGGCGCGTGACGCGACGAACCGGCCGTTCGACCTGACCGATCCGCCTTTCTCGGACTCGGTGCGCACCGTTTTCGACGGCGGGGAGCCGGACGATCGCTTCACGGGCGGACTCGGGGCCACGTGGAAGAACCGCATCTCGTTCGACCTCGCCTTCGACGTGGGGCGCCGGTCGCGGCAGCTCTCGGCCTCGGTGTTCTACCGGTTCTGAGCTCGCTCCGCGATTCGCTCGGAGGGGGCGCGGGGGAACCTGCGCTGGTTCCCATTCACATCGCGATTCGCTCGGAGGGGGCGCGGGGGAACCTG
>JBDSFL010000587.1:0-8927 GCA_039919545.1 Thermoanaerobaculia bacterium
CCAGAAGCGGAAGCATCGGGCGAGAGACTACCAGTGGCGCCGAAGTGCTCCGCAGGAGCACGAGGCGACTACGGCGCCGACGACGTTCCCGACGACGTTCCGGACTCGGGCTCGGGTGGCAGCGGCGGCACCGGCTCGCGCTCGAGGTCCGCCGCGGGCGCACCGCCGAGCCCGATGCGATCGGCGATCGGGATCTGAGCCTGAAGCACGAGAGGGATCAGCTGGTCGAGCGGCAGCCCCCACTCCTCGGCCCCGCGCGTGACGTAGGTGCGGTCCACCGTGCGCGCGAACGCTTTTTCCTTGAGGCGCTTGAGCACGGAAGGAACTGGCACGTCGGCCACACGCTTCGTGGGACGGACGAGCGCGCACGCCCCCACGAATCCGGTCAGCTCGTCGGCAGCGAGGATCGCCTTTTCCATGGGCGTCACGCGCTCGATTCCCGACTGGAACGAGTGTCCGCCCACCGCACGCACGATCTCCTCCGGCCAGCCCCGCTCGCGCAGGATCTCCATCCCCTTCACGGGGTGGTCCGGCTCGGTCGGGTGAATCTCGTAGTCGAAGTCGTGCAGCAGGCCGACCAGCCCCCACGCCTCGATCTCGGAGGGAGTCGTCACGCCGGCCGAACGCGCCAGGTGACGCATCGTCGCCTCGACGGCCAGCGCGTGGCGGCGGAGCGCCTGCGTGGCCGTGAACTCGGTGAGGAGGGCCCAGGCCTGATCGCGTGTCGGCATGGCCAAAGTCTACGACGGAGCATCATGAAACGACTGATCGCCCAGGTTCATCCGTGGGAGATCGACGAATACCTGCAGACTCACTGAGAAATCGCGGGGGGAGGGGCGAATCGGCCCGCGCCCCGGATCTCGAATCCAGGCAGCGTCAGCTTCCCGCCGACGCGATGAACATCGCGTCGCCGTAGCTGAAGAAGCGGTAGCCCGTCGCGACGGCCGCTCGATACGCCGTCAGCACCCTCTCGCGGCCCGCGAACGCCGAGATGAGCATCAGCAGCGTCGAGCGGGGGAGATGGAAGTTCGTCAGCATCGCGCCCACCACCTGGAACTCGGAACCGGGCGTGAGGAAGAGATCCGTCGAGAAGCGCCCGGGCGAAACCGACCCGCCGTGCGCGCGAGCGGAGGCTTCGAGGGTGCGTACGCTCGTCGTCCCGACGGCCACGACTCGGCGCCCTTCGCGCAGCGCGTCGTTCACCCGGGCGGCCGTCTCTTCGGGAATCGTTCCGCCTTCGAAGTCCATGCGGTGCTCCTCGGTCGTCTCGACCTTCACCGGCTTGAACGTCCCGAGCCCCACGTGGAGCGTGAGCGGAGCGATGACCACGCCTCGCGCGCGGATTTCTGCCAGGAGCGCGTCGGTGAAGTGGAGCCCCGCGGTCGGCGCGGCGATCGCCCCCGGCTCCCGGGCATAGACGGTCTGATAGTCGATCGCGTCCTGCGCGTCTGCCACGCCACCCGGCCGGTGAATGTACGGCGGCAGCGGAGCCGAGCCCACCTCCGCCAGCAGGTCTTCGACGGGAGTGCCCGTGATCGAGATCCGGTAGCGCCCGTCCTGGTTCTTCCCGACGACCGTCGCCTTGCCGCGCTCCCCCAGCGCGAACGTGCGGCCCTCGCGCGCACGGCGGCCCGGTCGTGCCAGGCACTCCCACACCTCCTCACCGCCGTCGGACACGGTTCGCGCCACGAGCAGGAATTCCGTCCGGCGTCCATCGGCATCGGTGCCGAAGACGCGCGCCGGCACGACGCGCGTGTCGTTCAGCACGAGCACGTCGCCTGCTCCGAGCAGGCCGGGGAGGTCGGCGATGGTTCGATGGGCGAACGCTCCGCTCGCGCGATCGAGCGTCATGAGGCGGGAGGTCCCGCGAGGATTCGGGCGCTGGGCGATCGAACCGGCGGGCAGGTCGAAGTCGAAGTCCTGGACGTTCACGCGCCCATTCTGCCCCGAGTGCGCGGGCGGCTCGTTCGGCCCCGGCGCGCGTGCGAGTACCATCGATCGCCACCACGATGATTGATCTGCCCATGACGACGATTGGTCTCGGCAGGACGGTGCTCGATCGGATCGAGCTGGTCCGCGGCGCCGGGAATTCCGATCGGCGTTCCGGAAGGGGGCGGGCCGCATGACCCGGCGCGTCGGCTGGGTGCTGCTCCTCGACGCGCTCCTCGCCGCGATCCTCGTGCCGGTCTTTCCGCATTTCCTCTCGCCGAACGAGTTCAGCCGCTGGGCGCTGGCCGCGGCCGTCGTGGAGAAGCGGACCCTCGAGGTCTCCTCGGTGACCGGGCTGCTGGGGCCGCGCTTCGAGGACCTCTCGGTGAAGGACGGGCGCACCTACTCGAACAAGGCACCGGGCGGCGCGCTGGTTTCGGGCGTTGGCTACCTGCTCGCGCGACCGCTGGTGGGACCGCCCACAGCCGCTTCGATGAGGCCCGCCCTGAATGCGATGCGTCTGGTGGGGGCGACCCTTCCCGTCCTCCTGCTCGGCTTCCTCTTCGCGCTCGCCATCGAGCGCTTCGGCGGCGAGGTCTCGCGCGCGCCTCTCCTCGTCTTCGGACTTCTCTTCGCCACACCTCTTTTCACGTACGGGCTCCTGCTCTTCTCGCATGCGCTCGTGGCCTTCGCGCTTTTCGGCGCCTTCCTGGCGCTCTTCCTCCCGGCTCCCCGAGCGGCCTGGAGCGACCTGCTCGGCGGTGCGCTCATCGGGGTGGCCGTCCTGTCGGAATATCCCGCGGCGGTTCCGGGGCTCGTCTTGATCCTGTGCTCGCTGCGGCGCGGTGGGCTGCCCAGGCTCGCGCGCATCGCGCTCGGCGGGGCTCCGTTCGCGCTCCTGCTCGGCGCCTACGACCTGGTCTGCTTCGGCTCGGTCTTCTCCCTTTCGTCTTCGCATGAAAAATTCGCCGTGTTCAGCGCGCTGGCCACGAAGGGGGCATTCGGCATCGCCTGGCCGTCCCCCGCGGTGATCCTGAGGCTGCTGCTGGATCCGGGCCGCGGTCTCCTGGTCTTCTCGCCCTTTCTCCTGCTGGCGCCGCGGGCGCTCGGCGCGGCCTGGTTCGTCCTCCCGCGCGATGCGTTCGTCGCGGTGGTGCTCGTCCCGCTCTCGCTGCTTCTCCTGTATGCGGGGTATCCGAACTGGCACGGCGGCTGGGCGGTGGGACCACGCTATCTCGTCGCCGCGATTCCGTTCCTGCTCTTTCCGCTCGCCTTCCGGCAGGGCGGGCGCTTCGAGGCGATGCTCCTCGGTGCCTCCGCGCTCGCCGTCGTGACGACTTCCCTGGTATTTCCGTTCGTGCCGAACGAGCTCTCCCTTCCGTGGGGTTCCTTCGCGCTCCCGCTGCTGGGACGCGGCCTGATCGCCCCGAACCTTTTTCATCTGATCGCGCGTCCGCTGGCGCTCGTCGTGCCGCCGGGTCTCGCGATCGGGGCCGCAGCCTTGGCCATCGCGCCGCGCCGCTGGCCTTCGTTCCTTTTCGGGGCCGCGGCCACGACCGCTGTGGCGTTGCTGCTGCCGATGCTGCGCCCGGACCCGCTCTCGGCGCGGGTGGCGCGCGGCTATGTCGAGGAGGTTTACTTCGAGCAGAGCGGAGCGCTCGCGCGCGTGCTGCCCGCCAGCGTGGGTGTTCCCGATCCGCTTCGAAGGCGACAGGCTTTCGAGGTCATGCTTCCGCCTCGGCCGTGGCCCTTCTGATGGGTTTGGATCCTTCGCCTCTCGACGACGTTGACGCAGTTCGCCTTGCCGTGTAACGTCCGCGCGCCGAATGGGACACGCCGCAGGAACCTTCAAGAAGGTCCGATTGATGGACGAGACGGCGATGGCGCGCGTGGTGGCCCGCATGGCTCACGAGATCGTGGAAGCCGAGGGGGGCACCGACGACGTGGCGCTCATCGGCATCCGCACCCGCGGCGTGCCGCTGGCCCAGCGGCTGGCCATCTCCATCGAGAAGACCGACGGCGTGCGGTTGCCCGTGGGCCTGCTGGACATCACGCTCTATCGCGACGACCTGACCACCGTCGCCGCGTCGCCGGTGCTCAAGCGCACCGACATCTCCTTCCCGGTCGAGGGGAAGACGGTCGTCCTCTGCGACGACGTTCTCTACACGGGGCGCACCGTGCGCGCCGCCATCGACGCCGTGCTCGATTTCGGGCGTCCCCGCAAGATCCTCCTCGCCGTCCTGGTCGACCGCGGGCGCCGCGAGCTGCCGATCGAGGCGCAGTTCATCGGCAAGAAGATCGCAACCTCCACCACCGAGATCGTGGCGGTCACGTTCCGCGAGACCGACACCGATGACGACGTGTGGCTGCTCGACCGCGAGGCCGCGCGCGTGGCGCCGGCCGGAAAAAAGCCAGCCGCGAAGAAGTCTGGAAAATCCGCAAAGGCGGCTGTATCGGCCAAGGCGACCTCCAGGAAGGCCGGCGCGAAGAAGCCCGCGCCCTCCCCGCGTGTGGCCCCGAAGCGCAAGGCGGCCGTCCGCACCCGTCCGAAACGCTGAGCGCCGGGGAGATCGGGACGACGTGACGAAGAGGTCCGACTCGCATCCGGAAGCCGACGTCTCGCCGCCTCACGTTTTTTCCCGAAAAGATCTGCTCGATCTCGAGTCGATCTCTCGTGACGACATCCAGCTCGTCCTCGAGACGGCCGACTCGATGCGGGAGATCAACGCCCGCTCGATCAAGAAAGTCCCCACGCTTCGCGGCAAGCTCGTGGCGAACCTCTTCTACGAGGCCTCCACGCGCACGCGCTTCTCGTTCGAGATCGCCGAGCGCCGGCTGAGCGCCGATTCCATCTCGTTCACGCAGGCGGGAACGTCGGTCTCGAAAGGGGAGACGCTCCTCGACACCGCGCGCAACCTCATGGCCATGGCGCCGGACGCCATCGTCATCCGCCACGGCCGTTCGGGCGCCCCCCACATCCTGGCGCGCGAGCTGCCCTGCGCCGTGATCAACGCCGGCGACGGCACCCACGAACACCCGACCCAGGCGCTGCTCGACGCCTTCACCATCCGCCGGAGCAAGGGAAAGCTGGCGGGCCTGAAAGTGGCGATCTGCGGGGACGTGGCGCACAGCCGGGTCGCCCGCTCGAACGTGGGACTGCTGACGAAGATGGGCGCCGAGGTGACTCTCTGCGGGCCCCGCACCCTGCTGCCGGCGGCCATCGAAAGGACGGGCGCCCGCGTCGTCACGCGGATCGAGGATGCGGTCTCGGGAGCGGACGTGGTGATGGTGCTGCGCGTCCAGAAGGAGCGCGGCGGCGGGCTCGGCTTTCCCTCGGACCGCGAGTATTACCAGTTCTTCGGCCTCACGCCGGAGCGCCGAAGGCTGGCCAAGAAGGACGCCATCGTGATGCATCCGGGGCCCATGAACCGCGGCGTCGAGATCGATTCGAGCGTGGCCGACGGCCCCGATTCGGTGATCCTCGAGCAGGTAGAGAACGGGGTGGCCGTGCGTATGGCCGTCTTGTACCTCCTGATCGGAGCAAGCCACGATGAGTAGATGCTCCCGATGAGTGAACCCGTCCTTCTGCAGCAGGGTCGCGTGGTCGATCCGTCGCGCGACATCGACGGGGTTTTCGACGTGCTCCTGCGCGACGGCGTGGTGGCGCGCGTCGACGAGCACATCCCGGCTCCGCGCGGGGCCGTCGTCATCGAGGCGAACGGACTCGTCGTGGCGCCCGGCTTCGTCGACCTGCACACCCATCTGCGGGAGCCCGGTTTCGAGCACAAGGAGACGATCGCGTCCGGCACGCGCGCGGCGGCGGCCGGGGGCTTCACGACGATCTGTGCGATGGCGAACACCGATCCCGTCATCGACGATGCTCCCGCCGTCTCCTATCTGATCCGCCGCATCCGCGAGACCGCGCGCGTGCGCGTGCTCCCCATCGGCGCGCTCTCGCGCAAGCTGAAGGGCGAGGAGCTCGCCGAGATCGGCTCGATGAAGGCCGAGGGGATCGTCGCCATCTCGGACGACGGCCGCCCCGTCACGCACGGCAACCTGATGCGCCGCGCGCTCGAGTACGCGTCGATGTTCGACCTGCCGGTGGTCGTGCACGAGGAAGACCCGACGCTCGCGCCGGGCGGCGTGATGAACGAGGGGTGGACGGCCACGCGCCTCGGGCTCGCGGGCTGGCCGAACGTCGCGGAATCGTCGATGGTCGCGCGCGACCTCGAGCTCTCGGCCCTGACCGACGGCCGCCTGCACGTGGCGCACATCTCGACGCGCGAGAGCCTCGAGGCGATCCGGCGCGTGCGCACACTCGCGAAGGGGCGCATCTCCTGCGAGGTCACGCCGCACCACCTCACGCTCATCGACGAGGAGGTGGCGCGCTCCGGCTACGACACGCGCTTCAAGATGAACCCGCCGCTGCGCAGCGAAGCCGACCGGTCGATGCTGGTCGCGGCGCTGGTCGACGGCACGATCGACTGCGTGGCCACGGACCATGCGCCCCATCACGCCGACGAGAAGGCGCTCGAGTTCGCGGACGCCCCGTTCGGCGTGACCGGCCTCGAGACGGCGCTCTCGGTGCTCGTCGATGCGCTCGTCGTGCCCGGGATCCTCACCCTGAGCCGGCTCGTGGAGGTGCTCTCGACCGCACCCGCGCGTCTCTTCAAGCTGCCGTCCGGAACGCTGGCCGAAGGCGCCGCGGCCGATGTGGTCCTGTTCTCCACCTCCCGCTCGACCACGTTCACCCGGGAAGGGTTCGCCTCGAAGTCCCACAACTCTCCCTGGCTCGGGCGCACGCTGCGCGGCCGGGTGGAGCGGACGTTCGTCGCCGGACGCGAGGTCTACGTGCGCGGGGCCTCGAACCCCTTTCCGGCGGTCGAGCCACGCGCCGCCGGTTCGCAGTAGTATTCGCATGGAAGCAGTCGCTGTTGCCGTGACCCCCCCCGAAGTGAAACCCGATCCCTCCTGTGCGTTGCGGCGCCCGAAACGCATCGTCATCGTGGACGACTCCCTGCTCTTCGCCGAGTCGTGGCGGGCGGTGGTGGCGGCGCGCTACGGTGAGAAGGTGCAGCTGGAGACCTATCAGGATCCGCTGAAGGCGATCCCGCACTTCGGTCCGGAGATCGACCTCCTCCTCATCGACCTCGAGATGCCGGTGCTCGATGGCCGCAAGCTCGCGGCGTTCGCCAAGGAGCGGGGCGTGCCGTGCCGCCGGATCGTCATCCTCTCTGGGCACCATGCCGACGAGCTGCACCGGCTTTTTCCCCAGGACTCCTGCCTCGCGGTCATCAACAAGACCGAGCCTCAGCAGCAGAGCGCGTTCCTGATGATCCTCGACAGCGTCGTCAAGCGGCCCTGAGCGCTTGGTTTCGACGCCTCTTCAAACCGCGATCCAGGCCGCGCGCGAGGCGGGCGAGCTGCTCGTCGATTACTTCGGGAAGATCGAGCCGTCGTGGGTCGAGGAGAAATCCAAGAACGACGTCGTCTCGAAAGCCGATCGCGAGGCCGAGGCGATCTGCCGGCGCATCCTGCTCGGCCGTTTTCCCGAGGATCGCTTCCTGGGGGAGGAGACCGGCCTCTCGGGCGTCGATGAATCGTCTCCGGTCTGGATCGTCGATCCGCTCGACGGCACGGCGAACTTCGTCCGCGGCTTCCCGCACTGGTGCATCTCGATCGCCCGTACGTCGCACGGTCTCTCCGGGCCGCTTTCGCTCGCGGTCATCTGGGATCCCTTGAAGAAGGATCTGTTCCGGGCCGAGGCGGGGGCGGGTGCGTTCCGGAACGATCGAGCCATGCGCATGCCGTCGCGGGAAGGGCTCGAAGGAGCTGCGGTGGCCACTGGATTTCCTTTCCGGCAGCAGGCGAAAATCGATCTCTACCTGAAGATCTTCCGCGAGGTCTTTCTGGGAGTGCGGTCGATCCGTCGTGCGGGAAGCGCCGCGCTCGATCTCGCCTACACGGCGGCGGGAATTTTCGACGGCTTCTTCGAGTTCGGCCTCTCGCCGTGGGACACCGCGGCCGGCGCCCTCCTGATCCGCGAGGCCGGCGGACTCGTCACCGACTTCGAGGGCGGTGAGACGTGGCGCACGCGCGGGAACCTTCTGGCGGGCTCGCCGGGCGTGCACGACGCGCTGCTGGACTTGATGCGCGCCAACGGAATTCAGGAACAGCTCCTGTAGCCGCTGACGCGCGAACCTGACGTCCCCTCCGCTTCAGTAAGGAAGGCCGCGAACCTCTCGTGCGCGCACGTAGACGGCCTCGTACCTCTCCGCCGAGCGGGCCCACGAAAAATCCTGAGCCATTCCGTTCTGCACGATCTTTCCCCAGATCGGACGGTGGAAGAAGACGCGCTGCGCGTGCAGCACGGCCGCACCGAAGGCATGCGGGGACGGATCGTCGAACGAGAACCCCGTGGCCCGCTCCAGATTCTCGCCGTCGAACGGGATCACCGAGTCGGCCAGCCCGCCGGTGCGCCTCACGATCGGCGGCGTGCCGTAGGCCAGCGAGTACATCTGGTTGAGGCCGCACGGCTCGAAGCGCGAAGGCATCGCGAACGCGTCCGCTCCCGCCTCGATGCGGTGCGCCAGCGCTTCGTCGTAGCCCACGAAGGCGCGAAACCGTCCTGGCGCGTGCCCTTCGAGCAGGCGCATCGCGCCTTCGAGAGCGGGCTCGCCCGAGCCCAGCATCGCGATGCGCACCCCGCGGCGGATCAGCTCGGGGGCGGCCTCGAGCAGCAGATCGAAACCCTTCTGGTCCGTGAGGCGCCCGATGGCGCCCAGGATCATGGCGGGATCGCCGGGCTCGAAGCCCGCGGCGCGGCAGAGGTCCTGGCGGCACTCGGCTTTTCCGACGAGCGACGAGGCGGAGTAGTGCGCCACGATGTGACGGTCCTTCGCGGGATTCCACTCGTCCGTGTCGACGCCGTTCAGGATGCCGAGCATCCGGTCCGAGCGGCTTCGCAGGATACCGTCGAGCCCCAGTCCGGTGTCCGG
>JBDSFL010000651.1:0-9372 GCA_039919545.1 Thermoanaerobaculia bacterium
CAGCAGATCGTCAGCGATGTCTTCCATCGACGTGCCGAAGAACCCGCGTTTGGCAAAGCTCCTGACTGCGCTCTCGAGGATTCTCATGCGCTTGGCGCGCCGCTTCGTCTCGACATACGTCGACGGAACGCGCTGCGCCGCGCGGCGCACGTCCCCGCCTCCGGACTCATCCGGACGCACCGTGTCTTCGATTTTTTCTTCTACGTTCCCATCGGGGCCGCGCCCCTTGGCGCGACGAACGGGTTTCACGGACCTCTCGACGGCTCGACCGTGATATGGGTGATCTTCGGGTTCGCGCCGTGAAGCGCCGTCTCGAATTCGTCGATCGCCCGTCTCACCTGGCCCATCGTCATCGCATCGTCGAAGCGCACAGCGCATTCCACCACGATCTCGTCGGGAGCCATGTGCATGGTCCTGAGCTCGGTGAAGGGTCCGAAGCCGCTGATGCCGCTTGCGAGCTTCTTGATCTCGGACAGATCTTCGGGAGAAGCCGATTCCCCGATCAGGAGGCTGCGCGTCTCGTAGCCCAGGAAGATCGCGACGCCGCCGAGCAGCAGCCCGATGACGATCGATGCTGACGCATCGAACAGCGGATTCTGGGTGATCTGCGTCAGAGCCAGACCCGCAAGGGCGACCAGGAGACCCAGGAGCGCGGCGATGTCTTCGAACAGCACGACGAACACGGTCGGGTCGCGCGTGGCGCGGGCGGCGGCGAAGAACCCCTTTCCCTTCCGGAGCCGGCTGAACTCTTGCCAGGCGACCTTCAGGGAGAACGCTTCGAACACGACCGAGAAGACGAGCACGACGTAGCCGGTGAGATAGCTCTTCGGCAGCCCGGGATGCTGCAGCTTGTGCACCCCTTCCACCACCGAGAAGATGGCTCCCAGGGAGAACATCGTGAGCGCCACCACGAAAGGCCAGAAGTAGAGCTCCATTCCATAGCCGAAGGAATGGCTTTCGTCGGCGCGGCGCTTCGAGAGGCGCAGGCCGATGATGAGCAGGAGCTGATTGCCGGTGTCCGCCGCCGAGTGGACCGCTTCGGCCAGCATGGCGGCCGAGCCGGTGATGAATGCAGCAGCCGTTTTCACCAGCGCGATGGCAAGGTTGCCGATCAGGGCGGCAATGATCACCTTCTTCGAGCCGTGTGAGGACATGAACGGCAGATGATAGACGATCGTTTCCGCGAGGCGCCCGACTCGGGCACGCGATGCCGGAAACGGAGGCCTCGGGCCTCTGCCGATTTCGTTCGAAGGAAAAGAGATGGTCGGGGCGAGAGGATTCGAACCTCCGACCCCACGGTCCCGAACCGTGTGCGCTACCAGGCTGCGCTACGCCCCGACACTCCCCACGACGGTGGGGGCGCAAGATAGCACCGCGGCGCCCTAAAGGAAAGCTCCGCGCCCCGCGCAGGGGTGCCTGGCTCTGCCCGCTGCTCCTACGGTTTCGAGCCGACGGGGAGCCCGTAGCCCCGCGGATCGGCGACGCCCAGCAGGGAGCCGTCAGGCCGGAATTCGATGGCGTGCACGATGCCGATGGCGTCACGCTCGAACAGCACGTGACCGCGGGCCTCGAGATCTTGCTTCAGGGGTGCGGGAAGGGAGCCCTTCTCGAAGGCCAGGCGGTCAGGGAGATGCTGGTGATGGAGGCGAGCCGCCGCGACCGCGGCCGGGAGCGCGACACCGCGCGGGCCCGCGTTCAGGAAGACCTGGAGCACGGTCGTGGGGATGGTGGAGCCGCCGGGTGAGCCGAGGATGAAGCGGGGCCGGTTTCCCTCGAGCACGATCGTGGGCGTCATCGACGAGAGCGGTCGCGCGCCGGCCCGCACCTCGTTCGACTCTCCCTGGATCAAATCGTAGAGGTTGGCGCGCCCCGGTGCCGTGGCGAAATCGTCCATCTCGTTGTTGAGAAAGACGCCCACGCCCGGAACGACCGAGCCGTTTCCGAATGTGCCGTTCAGCGTGGTCGTGATCGAGACCGCATCGCCGTTGGCCGTCGCCACGGAAAGGTGCGTGGTCTGCGGGCGCTCCTCCGGCTCCGAGCCGCCCGGAATCGCGTCGGAGCGCGAGGCGCGGTCGGGGTCGATCGACGTGCCCAGGCTCGCGAGCCGCAGCGGCCTCAGCAGTCGCGCGAGCGGAATCTCGTGGCAATCGGCGTCACCGAGCAGGCCGCGATCGGCAAACGCGCGCCGCTCGGCCTCGGCCAGGAAATGGATCCGCTGGGCGGCCGGCTCCCGCCAGCTGCCCCGCACCGAGGAGAGCTGGCCCAGGATGGCCGAGAGCAGAAAGCCGCCGGACGAAGGGAGCGGCATCGTGAGCAGGCGCCAGCGCTCGAAATCCAGGACGTGCGGCACGCGCCACACGGGCGCGTAACCGGCGAGATCCGCTTCCGAAAGCGAGCCGCCTTCGCTTCGCACGAACTCCACGATCCGGCGCGCGATCGGACCACGATGAAACGCGTCGGCTCCCCCGGCGGCGATCGCCTCGAGCGTTCGCGCCAGGTCCGGCTGCAGCAGGAGTGTGCCAGGGGCCAGCGGTTCGCCGTTCGGAAAAAAGAGCCGGCGAGACTCTGCGTGACGGAGCAGGAGCGCACGCTCGTCGGACAGCTCCTTCGTGAGCGCGGCCGGAACCCGAAAGCCCTCGCGCGCGAGCCGCACCGCGGGCTGAAGGAGCCGAGCCCACGAAAGTTTCCCGAGCCGTTGGTGCGCCGCCGCGAGCCCGCGCACGCTTCCGGGAGTTGCCACGGCGAGCCCGCCCTCGAGCGAGGCGCTGGGATCGAGAGCGAGGAACGTTTCTCGGTCGAGGCGTGCAGGCGCCGTCTCGCGGAAATCGAGCGCGTGCGCCTGACCCGCGCGATTGCGCGCGATCAGGAATCCCCCCCCGGCAAGGTTTCCGGCGGGCGGATACACGACCGCAAGGGCGAATGCCGAGGCGATGGCCGCGTCGATGGCGTTCCCGCCGGCGGTGAGGATTTCGACGCCGGCCCGGGACGCCTCGGGCACGGTCGTGACCACCATTCCGGAGCGCGAAACGGCAGTCCGGGACGCCCCGTAGGGTTGGTCCGCGGGCGCCGCGTTCGTTCGGAGAATGGCAGCGTGAGCGCGCGCCGTGGGCTGGGCGAGCGCGGATCGCACGAAAGCGGATCCGAGGATCAGGACGAGCGCCCCCGCGGCCCGAAGCGGCACGGCAATTCGGGACATCGGAGAGACGTCCATCAGCGGTTCCCTGCGGGTCAGCGAAGTGCGACGGAGAAGTTGTTCGAGCCGTCCAGCTCGATGCGCAGCGATTTCGCGTCGCCGGGGACCACCAGGTCGAACGCCTTGTAGGGCTTGAACGAGCGGTCGGTCGCGAGGAGCCACACCTTGAGCGTGCCGGGGCCCGAGCCCAATGACACGGCGCCGTCCACCAGGCCGCCGCTGCCGTTCTTGCCGAAATCGAAATCCTTCCGGAAGACGATCTTGTCGTTGAGGCCGATCATGAGCAGGCCTCGCGCGATCGGGCTCTGGAACGAGATGCGGACGTTCGCCGTGGTTGGCGTGGGGCTCGGGACCCCGACGGGCTCCGGAGCTTTGGGCGCGACCACAGCCACCACGGGCGGCACCGTGGCGAGCGGTTTCACTTTCAATTTCTTTCGCGCGGCGACCTCGTCTTTGATCTTCTTCTGGTCGGCGAGCGTCTTCTTCGACATGCGCTCGAGCGCCGCGTTCTTCAAGGTCTGCGCTTCGGCATTCTCGGGATCGACGCCGAGCACGGCATCTGCCTCCGTGATCGCCTTGGCATCGTCGGGAACGAGGGACGCCTCGCGCGCAGCGGCGAGATGCTCTTCCACCTGACGCGACTTCACCGCACCTTCCTGCTGGGCCGCGGCCAGCGCCTCGGCGCGGACGAGCGCCTCACGGGCCGGGGCCGAAGACGGCGAGCGGCGCACCAGCTCCTGGAAATTCTTCAGAGCCTCGGCCGGCTTGCCGTCTTTCAGCAGCTGCTCGCCGTCCGTCATCAGCTTCCGGCGTTCGGCCGTCTCCCGCTCGAGCTCGTCCTCGACAGGCACAGCGGGCTTGGCGATGGTGCTTCGCTGATTGAGGAGCACTCCGACGATGAGGCCGCCGACCACCACCACGCCCCCGAGGATCAGGAGGACGAACTTCGGACTGACGTGCCGCTTCAACGTCGCCGGCGTTGACTGTTTCGGATCGCTCACGGGAGCGGGCCGGGGGCCCGACTTTTCGGCCGCCGCCTTCTCGGTCGATTTCGGCGAGGGCTTCTCGTTCGGCAGCGGCACGGGGATGCGCTCGATGCGGGTCGGACCCTGCGAAGCCGCGGACTCCACGCGCAGAGGAGGTTTGGGCTCCCGCGGCGTTTCCTTGATGGAAGCCGAACGCGGAGGTTCGGGGACCATCTTCAGATTCGGTGGGGCGGGAGGAGCCGCCGAGGGCGTGATCGAAGCGGGGCGGGGAGCGCCCAGGCGCGCCAGCTCGGCTGCGTCTTTGATGAATTCGGTGGGGCGGTTCTCGAGCTCGTCTTCGAACACGTTGGCGCGCGAGGGCGCCGGCGTGGCTGGGGCCGGGGGCAGCTGCGTGGGAATTCGCTCGGTGAACTCGGTCGGAGGATGCGCTTCCTTGCGCGGCTCGAACCCGAGCGCGGAGCGGAGGTCGAGCCGTTCCGTGAGCCCCCCTCCGGGTTCATCGAATGCCGGCGGCGCGGGCTTGGGTGCCTCTGGCGGCGCGGGCTCGTGCGCCTCCGGCTCCGGAACGGCCTGCAGGACGACTTCCGGATTGCCTTCGGACCACCAATTGTCTTCAGTGGAAGGAGCCGCATGGGGCCCGGCAGGGGCCGCAGGCTCTTCGGACTGCACGATGGAGGAAGCGGGAGCGATCTCGACGTCTTCGATGGTCCAGTCCGGCGCGGAGACGTCGACGTCGCGACCGGCGTGGTCCCCTCGCGGAGTGAAGGGAGGCGGCGAACCGGCCCCGCCCGCGACGCCGAGCTCGAAGGATGGGTTGGCTTCGTGGGGGGGGGAGAGCTCCGCCGCGATGAGCGCACCCGCCGCGGGTGATGCTCCTGCCTTCCTGGAACCGGAGCCGTTCCCCATCTCTTTCATCGGCTCGACGGCTGCCGGCATCGGGATGGCCGGCGACGAAAAATTCGGCGAGACGTGGACGCTCGACATGCCGCCGAGGTTCTCGGCTTCGGCCACCATCTGGCCCAGGTAGCGCAGCATCTGCCGTTCTTCCTGGCGCGCCTTGAACTCGTAAAGCGAGAGCGCGAAATCGTTCCCACGCTGGAACCGACCGGCGGGATCCTTCGCGAGCCCCTTTTGCAGCGCCGGCCCGAACTCGGGAGGAATGTTGGCGTCGTAAACCTCGGGGGGCGTGAAAGCCTCGTGCACGATCTTGTAGGAGATCGAGGTGAGGTTGTCGCCCGAGAACGGCTTCTTCCGGGTGAGCAGCTCGTAGAGACAGACGCCGAGGGAGAACAGATCGCTGCGGCCGTCGACGGGATCGCCCGTGACCTGCTCGGGAGACATGTAGTTCGGGGTGCCGAGGAACTGGCCGGTGGAAGTGAGGTTCGACTGCTCGATCTTGGCGATGCCGAAGTCGGTGATCTTCACCACGCCTTCGGTGGTGATGATGATGTTCGCCGGCTTCACGTCGCGATGGACGATGCCTTTGCGGTGCGCGTAGTCGAGCGCCTCGGCCACCGAGCCGATGATGTCGGCGATGCGCTCGAACGTGTACGGGGTCTTCTCCTGCACGAGCTGCTTGAGATTCTTCCCTTCCACGTATTCCATCGCGATGAACGACGTGTGCGTGTCGGGATCCTCGCCGACGTCGTGGATCGTGACGATGTTCGGATGCGACAGGATTCCAGCCGCCTGGGCCTCGCGCAGAAACCGCTCGCCGAACTCACGCTGCTCGGCCTCGTCGTCACCCACGGCGCGGATCGTCTTCAACGCCACCAGCCGTCCGATGACGGGGTCGCGCCCGAGGTAGACGATTCCCATCGCCCCCTTGCCGAGCTCACGCACGACCTCGTAACGTCCGAACTTCTTCGGCAGAACCGAGTACGACGAACCCAATTCGGGCGGCAGACGGCCTCCGTTACGCAGAGATCGATGTCGTCGAGGAACTTCCCCGGCGCTTTCAAAATTGTAGGTCGCGGCGGATTAGGGTGTCAACGCGGGCGGGCGGGTTCCCCCGGCGAAGGAGCGAGCGTATCCTGTTCTCGGCGACTGGTCCCGGGTAATTTTCTTTCCTGCCTCGCCGTCTCCTCCCTCCTCTCCGCCGAGGCACCCGCGGCGTCTCCATCGAGCTCTCAGGCTGCCAAAACTCTCGTCCTGCCCGGTGTCTAGGTTCAATTCCTCGACGAGACCGGCGCCGTTCCTGCCCGCATGGCCGCTCCCGACCTCCTCGACTGACGGTTTCGTATCGGCGCACCGGCATCCCTGCCTTTGGGTGGCGCCCATATAGAATCGAACCGTCGTTGAAGGAGGGCCCGGAATGAAGGTTTACCCGGCTTCCGCAATCCACAACGTAGCAGTCGTGGGACATAACGGCGTCGGCAAGACGACGCTCGTGTCCGCGCTGCTGCACGAATCAGGCGCCGTTCCGCGCTTCGGACGCGTCGAGGACGGCACGGCGCCGACCGATTTCGATGCCGAAGAGATCGAAAGGAAAATTTCAGTCGGCCTGAGCGCGGCGTCGCTCGAATGGAAAAAGAAGAAGGTCAATCTCATCGACACGCCAGGCTACGGGATCTTCGTGTCGGAGATGATCTGCGGGATGCGCGCCGCCGATGCGGTGCTCATCGTGGTGGACGCCGTGGCGGGCATCGAGGTGCAGACGGAGAAAGCCTGGAAGCTGGCGGACGAGCTGGGGCTGCCGCGCATGATCGTCGTGAACCGGATGGACCGCGAGCGGGCCGACGGCGGCCGCGTGATGGAGCAGCTGCAGCGGAAATTCGGACGCACCTGCGTTCCCATCGAGGCCGCGATCGGACGCGAGAAGGGCTTTCGCGGCGTGATCGACCTGATCGGGATGAAGGGTTTTCTCACCGACGATTCCGGCAAGACCGCCGTGGGCACGATCCCGGAGGTCTTCGCGCGCGACGCCGCCACGCTGCACGAATCGCTGGTGGAGATGGTGGCCGAGGTGGACGACAAGCTGATGGAGGTGTTCTTCGCGCAGGGAAACCTGACGGAAGAGCAGATGCTTCCCGCGCTGCGCTCCTCCATTCGCGAACGGAAGATCGCCCCCGTGCTCTTCACGGCGGGCGGGAGCCACGAGACCGGAGTCGAGAAGCTGCTCGACGAGATCGTCGACCTCCTCCCGACGGCCGATGCGTTCCAGACGGTGGCCAAGGGACACAACGGCTCGAGCGAGGCGCTGGCGGTGGATCACGCCGGCCCGCCCGCCGCCTTCGTCTTCAAGACGATCTCGGACCCGTACGCGGGGCGGCTCTCGCTGTTCCGGGTGGTCTCCGGCTCGTTCCATGGCGACACGGCGTACTGGAACGCGTCGCGGGAAATGGCCGAGCGATTCGGGCCCGTCTTCTCACCGCTGGGCAAGCAGATGCTCCCGGTTCCGGAGATCCCGGCCGGGGACATCGGCGCGGTGGCCAAGCTGAAGGAAACGCTCACGGGAGACTCGCTTTCGGGCAAGGACAAGCCGTTCGTCTTCTCCGGCTTCGATTTCCCCGAGCCGGCCATCTCCTTCGCCATCGAGCCGAAGGCGAAGGGCGACGAGGACAAGATCTCTCTGGCTCTCCACAAGCTGGTCGAGGAGGACCCGTCGCTGCACTTCTCGCGCGACGCCGACACGCACGAGTTTCTCCTCTCGGGGGCCGGACAGCTGCACGTGGAGATCGCGGTGTCGCGGATGCGGCGGAAATCCCACGTGGAGGTCATCCTCCACCCGCCGAAGGTTCCGTATCGCGAGACCATCACGCGCAGCGCCGAGGCGCACGGCCGGCACAAGAAGCAGACTGGCGGGCACGGACAGTTCGCCGACTGCAAGATCCGGGTGAAGCCCCTGCCGCGAGGCGCGGACTTCGAGTTCGTGGACGACCTCTTCGGCGGCTCGATCCCGCGCAACTACGTGCCCGCCATCGAGAAGGGAATCCAGGAAGCGCGCAAGCGGGGCTATCTCGCGGGCTTCCCGATGGTCGACTTCAAGGTCGAGGTGTACGACGGCCAATATCACGACGTGGACTCGTCGGAGATGGCGTTCAAGATCGCCGGTTCACTGGCCTTCAAGGACGCGATGGAGAAGGCCCGGCCCACGATCCTCGAGCCGATCATGAAAGTGCAGATCCGCGCCCCGCAGGACTACATGGGCGATCTGATGGGCGACCTGACCAGCCGAAGAGGACGCCCCTCCGGAATGGAAACAGAAGGAGAAGACTCGGTCATCAGCGCCGAAGTCCCGCTGGCGGAGATGATCTCGTACGCGCCAGTGCTCCGCTCGATCACGCAGGGCCGAGGGACGTTCCACATGGAGATGGGCCACTACGAAGAGCTCCCCCGCTTGCAGCAAGACAAGCTGGTGGCCGAACGCGCGAAACATCGGAAGGCGGAGCTGGTCGAGGACTGAATCTCTCCGTTCGGTCGCGGAGTGAAGACGCCGGTGCGAGCCGGCGTTTTCGTTTTCGGTGCGGGCGGGGACGGGATCGGAATATCTTCGTCTTGCTGGAGACGCCCGCCGGAGGCGCACTCCGTCCGGGCGAACGGGGCCTTCCGCCGGCCCCTCTTGTCCGGAGATGCCGATTCACTTCGATCGCCTCACCTCCACTGCTGAGCATCTCCTCCCAAGGTCGCCCGGACGAAGCGCGCCTCCGACGAGCTCTTGGTCCATGCACAGATGTCATGAACCGTGGAGCACGCTCGCACTCTCGTGAGCATCGAGCGCTTCGACCCGCTCGCCGGGAGGAGACGATTTCGACCGGCGAACAGCGCGGCCACGGAGAAGCTGGGGGAAGACTCAGGCCGCGCTTCTGTCCGGAGATGCTGAGCCGACACAGCAGCCGCAAGGTATCGCGGCGCATCTCCTCCCAACGTCGCCGGACGAAATCGCTCCACCCGTCGAGCTGTTCCCCACGAAAGGGGTACGGCACCACGTGAACGAGAAGGAACAGCTGAACACGCTGCCGCTGGGCGGCGCCGCGCTTGCGAAGAGCGTCCCGACTGCGGGCGCTTTCACGCCGCTGCCGCGCCGCTCTCTCCCGTGCCCAGGTGATTCGACGTCGTGAGTCACTGCGTGGCGTAGTTCGACAGTCTTCTGGCGACGTCGCGCAGCGACTCGCCGCTGCTTTTATTAGTCCCCTCCTCGTTTCCCTCTCTTCGTCCGCTCGCACTCAGCGATGCCGAGAGCCTCGTGCCCGG
>JBDSFL010000672.1:0-5378 GCA_039919545.1 Thermoanaerobaculia bacterium
CGCGGTCCAGGATCGCGAGCGTGCGGGTGTAGAGCTCCTCGACTTCCTTCCGGCTGTTCCCGATGGCGGTCAGGCCCAGCTTGCCGAATTCCGACACGGCGCCGATGAGATGGAAGAGGACTCCCGATTCCGAGTTGTGGCTGTAGTGCAGGCCCTGGAGCGTGAGGATCTCGATGAGGTCCTCGGGCAGCAGGCCGCGATAGGCCGCCGAGTTCAAATTGTCTGTGGCGTGGTAGTACTTCGTCATCCCGCGCGGGGAGAGGAAGAGCCCTGTCTCCGCGTCGAGCGAACCGCCGGTGAGGAACTGCAGGGCGAGATAGGGATGCGTCGTGCCTCCCATCCGCAGGTTGATCTCGAGCGCGAAGACCTTCCAGTCGGTCTCGTCGGCGCCGCGGGTCACCAGGAAGTCGATGGCGAATCGGCTGACGACGCCGGCAGCGGCAAGCACGCCGCCGATCTTCATCGCATCGTCGTGAATCTGCGTGCGGTACGCGCTCGACGCAGGGAAGAGGCAGCCCAGAAACACCTGCCCGCTGGGACCGCCGAGCACCTGGTCGTGCGTCGAGATCGGAATGACCGCTCCGTGCGGATCCACGCGGAGCTGCACGCTGGGGGAGGCCTTCTCGTCCCCTTCGAGAAACTCCTCGACGATGCCCCCCATGCGGGCGAACTTCTCGAAGTAGTCGTCGCGCGTCTCCCAGTCGACCGAGAACTGCAGCCCCGACAGCGCGTCGGTGGTGGGCTTCGTGTCGCCGTATCGGAACAGCGCGTTTCCTTCGCCGGAGAAGCTGTCGTTCAGCTTCACGACGGCGCGCCGCAGCCCGGGCTTCTCGGCCTTCAAGTCGACGAGCGCCTGCACGACCTCCTGCTCGGAGCCCAGGTCCTCGCGGCCGCACGGAACGGCGACGCCCGCCTCGCGAAAGGCCTTGCGGCTGCCCGACTTGGTGCCGTAGACATTCAAGCTCGGATCCACGCCGTTCAGAGGAATCCCGAGCAGGACCGCGAGCTTTCGCTCCAGCGGCGTGGAGTTGAAGACGGTGAGGTAGGCGCGCGACTTGTCGTTGATGCCGTCGCGGATGCGCTCGATGAGGCGGGGCCTCTCGAGGATCTTCTCGGTCAGGGAGCGAGGCGAGGCATCGTGAGCGCAGAGCAGCGTGAGCCGCGCCCGCGCGTGGCTGGCCGGGATGCCGACCAGGAGCTGGAAGTAGTACTCCAGGATCAGCGGGTGCACCGGCTGTGAGGTGACGAAGACGACTCGTGCGCGTGGATTTCGGAGCCGGATCAGGAGGAACAAGAGCCGTTCCTCGTAGAAGCTCGCCCCATCCAGCTTCCTGAGCTCGCTCTGATCCAGGGTCATCGAGGGGACGACCACCGAGGTGTGGGGCTCGGCGTCCTTGAGGGCGATGGAATCCCACACCTCGGCCAGACGCGGCTTGAGGCGCTCGAATTCTTCGATCTCGCGCTCGAGCGTCAAATCGGAGACGAAAGGTGGTTTGGGAATCACTCGACGGTATTCTAAGCATTCCATGGACATGAGCCCGGAGGAGACGCGTGAGGACCCCCGGATCGGGCGACTGCTCGACGGGCGTTACCGCCTCGTCCGCAGGATCGGCGTGGGCGGGAAGGGAATCGTCTACGAGGCGCGGCACGAGGAGATGGGGCGCAGCGTCGCCATCAAGGTGCTGTCCCAGGGCATCGCGTCCGACCCCGTCACCCTCGACCGGTTTCGGCGCGAGGGGCGGGCGGCGGGTCGGCTGAATCACCCGAACGTGGTTCTCGTCCACGACTTCTGCATCTCCAGCACCTCGGAGGCGTATCTGGTGATGGAGCTCTGTCCCGACGGCAGCCTCGCCGACGAGCTTTCCCGCGATGGACGCGCGACCCTGGAACGAACGGCGTCGGTCATCGGCGCGGTCGCCTCGGCCGTGGACGCGGCGCACCGCGTGGGGATCGTCCACCGGGACCTGAAGCCGGCGAACATCCTCGTGGCGGGAAATGCGGTGAAGGTGGCCGACTTCGGCCTGGCCACGCTGGCCGCCGACGACGATCCTGCGCCCGGGCTCACGGGCGAGCATGCGGTGGGGTCGCCCCACTACATGAGCCCCGAGCAGGCGCAGGGAAATCCCTCGGATGTGCGCAGCGACGTCTACAGCCTCGGCGTCGTGGCGTACGAGATGCTGACGGGCTTCGTCCCTTTCTCCGGCTCCACGCTGATGCAGGTGCTGATGAAGCACGTGACGCAGCCCCCGCGTCCGCCGATCGCGATGGAGCCCTCGCTTCCGGTCGCCGCGTCGGATGCCATCCTGCGCGCGCTCGAGAAGGATCCGGTCAAGAGGTTCGGCTCGGTGACCGCGTTCGCGGACGTCTTGGTGGCCGCGCTCGACGTTTCCCCACGCCCTCGTTCGTCCTCGTCGAAAGCGGAGACGAATCCCGTCAAGGCGGTCATGACCGTGACGATGGATACGGCGTTCGAGGCGTTGCCGGAGGGAGAGGCCCCGAGCCGGCCGATCGGCCGCGAGGCTCCCCTCGCGGTGATGAACACCCGGCTGCTGGAATCCCTGCGCGGACGCGGCGGGTTCCTGCTGATCTCGGGGGAGCCGGGCGCGGGGAAGACGACGCTGGTGGAGGAGTTCCTCTCGCGTGAGCTCGAGGTGCGCCCCGAGATCCTGCGCGCCACGGGCCGATGCTCGGAGACCTTCGGCGCGGGGGAGGCGTACCTGCCTTTTCTCGAGATCGCCTCGCGGCTCACAGCCGGACTCGAGGAGGGGCGCGTCGCGGGTTTTCTCCGGACGCTCGCGCCCACGTGGTGCCGGCACCTGCCGGCGCTGCTGCGCCTGTCGACGATGGACGAGCGAGGCGAGCTCCCTGCCGTTCCCGCGCAGGAGCGGATGCCGCGCGAGTTCACCGATTTTTTGGCCGTCCTCTGCACGCTCAGGCCCGTCATCCTCGTCCTCGAGGACCTGCACTGGGCCGACAGCTCCAGCGTCGACCTGCTGGCTTACCTGGCGCGGCGCATCGGTGAGATGCGCCTTCTCGTGATCGCCACCTATCGCCCTTCGGAGATCGAGGTCGCGCGGCATCCGCTGCGGCAGGCTCTGCGCGGGCTCTCCTCCTCCAGCGGCTCGATGACGGCCGAGATCGCGCCCTCACCCTTCTCCGTCGGCGACGTGGAGGCTTTCCTGAGCCGCGAGCTGCGCGCGGAGGTGGATCCCGAGGTGGTGTCGTTCGTCCACAAGAGGACCGAAGGGAACCCTCTCTTCGTCGTCAACGTGCTCCGCCATCTCGTCTCGCTCGGAGCGATCCGCGTGGAGAACGGCCGCGCCTGCGCCACACGTCCGCTCCAGGAGCTCAGCGACGAGGTGCCGGTCGGCATCAACGGCGTCATCCTCTCCCGGCTCGATCGTCTGGACGAGGACGACCGCAAGCTGCTGCAGGCGGCGAGCGTGCAGGGAGAAGTGTTCGACTCGGGAGCCGTGAGCGCCATGCTGACCGGCGACGAGCTCGAGATCGAGGACCGCCTCGATCGCCTCCACCACGTGCATGGCCTGGTGGAACCCGTCGCCGAGATCGAGTTCCCCGACGGCTCGGTGTCGGCGGGCTACCGCTTCGTCCATGCGTTCTACCAGGACGCCCTCTACGACTCGGTCCTCGCGCGGCGGAAGACCGCGTGGCACGAGACGGTCGGCCTGCTCCTCATGGAGCGCCACGCGCGGAACCCCGACGCGGTCGCGCCGATCCTCGCCGTGCACTTCGAGCGGGCCCGAAACATCCCGCGCGCGCTCACCGCGCTCGAACGAGCGGTCGAGATCTCGGCCCGGCGCAATCCGCGTGAAGCCGAGCCCTTGCTGCTGCGCGCGCTCGCTCTGGCGGGCCGCTTGCCCGAGGAGATGCGTTCGGGCGAACGCGCACGTCTGCTCACCCGGCTCGGACTGCACGACAGCGAGGCCGCGGAGATCGTGGGGGACGTGGGGCTGTACGACCGGGCGGAGGCCGCGGTGACCGAGGCTCTGGCCCTCGATCCCCGTGGGCCGCATGCGCCGGAGGCGCGCACCACGCTCGGCCTCGTGCGCCTCGAGCGCGGTCAGAACGAGAACGCGCTCTCGGATTTCAAATCCGTCGTCTCCGAGTGGCCCGCGCACGCTCCGGCTCACGCGGGACTTGCTTATCTTTACAAGAACACCGGGTTGTGGGAGCGAGCGCTGGCGTCGCAGGATGCGGCGGGTGAGATCGATGCTCATCGGAAGCACTCCATCCCGCGGCTCTCGGTGCTGGTGTACCAGGGACGCTACGCGGAAGCGCACGCCGAGAGCGATGCCTTGCTTCGCGACCGCCCGCGCTACAGCCACTTCACGTACTGGAAGGGCATCGTGCACTTCTACGCGGGCGACCTGCCTGCCGCGCGCCAGTGGATCGAGCGCGGTTTCGAGCTGGATCCCGACAACTTCATCGCCAAGGGTCTGCTCGCGTTCATCCTGGCGCAGGATGAAGACGATCGCGTCCGCGCCTCCGCGCTGCTGAACGCGGCGGAGCCGGGCGCGCGCGCGGACGGTACCTTCACCTACTGGATCGCCAAGGTGCGCGCGGCGCTGGGAGACCTCGACGGCGCCGTCGCGTGGATCGCCCGGGCCGAGGCGCTGGGTTACTGGAATGCCCCCTGGCTCCTTCGCGACCGCGCGCTCGACCCGTTGCGGGGGTTGGACGCGTTTTCGCAACGAGTGGCCTCGATGACCCGGCGGCAGGAGGCGTTCGGGAAGCTCGTACGAGAGGGGGAGCGCTGAGCGCTTTCTGCCCCCCTGGCAGGAAGACCGGCACAGATCTTGATTACGACGGCTGAAAAGAGGTTCTCATGAAGCGAAACCAGCGGGGATTCACACTGATTGAGCTGCTGATCGTCGTTGCGATCATCGGGATCATCGTCGCGATCTCGATTGCGAACTTCCTGCTGGCAATCGAGAAAGCCAGGCAGCGGCGCACCATGTCCGATATGCGAAGCATCTCGACGGCCATCGAGATCTACCAGTCCGACTGGAATGCCTATCCCCCTTCGGCCGCGTTCGCCCTTCCGACCGGTCTCTCGTTGCCGACGGTCGCGATCGGAACGAAGCTGACCCCGGTGATTTCGCCCACCTATCTGACCCGCGTCCCCCTCGTCGACGGCTGGAATTCCTGGTTCGTCTACTCGACGGACATCTCGAACACCGACTACTGCCTGGGCAGCAATGGGCAGGGTGGCGCGCCCGAGGCGGCTCCCGCTTTCGGTCCCACGACAGCGTTCACCGCCGACATCCTCATGGTCGACAGCACGTTCGTGCAGTACCCCTCGGGCACCGCGTTCTGAGCCGCGCGGGAGCGAACGCCTCCGACAATTGATGGCCGGG
>JBDSFL010000706.1:0-6342 GCA_039919545.1 Thermoanaerobaculia bacterium
TAGGTGTTGTGGTCGATGGCGTACGCCTCGATCGCGGTGCCGATGCTTCGCATGTCGGCCATGGTCCGCTTCTGCTTGGCGCGCTGGATGGCGTTCAAGAGGTTGGGGATGGCGATTGCCACGATGATGCCGATGATGGCGACGACGATGAGAAGCTCGATGAGTGTGAAGCCCTTCCGGTTCCGTTTCATTGAGTTTCCTCCTTTTCGTCCATTCTATTCAATATCCGTACCGAGCGCGCATGCCATTGCAACGAGACGACTTGAAATCAAATCACGCTGACGGAAGCGAATGGCCAGACAAAATATGTCACTCGTCTCCCGAGGTTCCGACCATGAATTGACCGTGCTCCGCATCGAGCCCTTCGAGCTCTCATGTCTCACCGGACGAGCTCGTGTCCCGAACCGCAGAGCACCGCGATCGCGCGCTCGAGATCGGCGCTTCGCACGAGCAGATAGTCCGTGTCGAACGTCCCGATCGCCAGGATGCTGATCTGCTCGCGGGCGAGAGGCTCGGCGAATGACAGGAGGATCCCGACCGCGGTGAGCGGAAACGGTCCGACCAGGGCGAGCACCCGGTAGCCCGACACGGCGTCGATACCGCCCGGCACGCTTTCTTCAGGACAGACGATGGAAAGCTCATTCGCGGTCCGCGTGATCGAGAGGAATTCACTCCCGGAGGCCCAGGAGGGCACCGGTTCCGCTCCGGTCAGACGGCAGATCGAGACTCGCTCCCCGAGGACACAGAATCGCTGAGCAGCCATTTGGCGCACAATTCTACGGGACTCCTGCCTGGCCTCCCCGGGAGGCTGGTGTCGTACTATCGCGCTGGGACGACGTTCGGGACTTCCCGCCCGCAAGAGGAGCTTCCAGCCGTGACCGAGAAACCTCATTCCATCGACACGACGGCCGTCGCCGAGCTCGTCCGGATCCGACAGGACGAGGATCTCCTCCGTCAGAGACTCGAAAAAATGGAGTCCACGAAGGCAAGCGTATCCGAAGCGGTCTACACGCGCGTGCGTTCCGACTACGAGGCCCGGCGGGCCGCTCTCGAGAACGAGGCACGCGGGCCCCGGGAGCGAGCCGGCCGCGAATACGCCAAGCTCCGCGGGCTGCGGCAAGAGGCGGAAAAGTCCGTCGACGAAGCCCGGCTCCAGAAAGAAGAGCTGGAATTCCGCCACGCCCTCGGCGAGTTCGAAGACGCGCTCTTCCAGGAGCGCCTCTCCGAAGCGCAGAAGCAGCTCAGCGCGCAGCAGTCGCACCTCGACGAGCTCGTCGGGGTGCGGGACGAGTTCCTGAAGGCGTTCCGATCCGAGGACGAGCTCGAGCAGGCCGCGAAATCCAGCACACCCGCCAAGCAGGTTGAAACCGCTGCTCCTGTCGCTCCTGTCAGGCCCGCGGCTCCGGCCTCGGTCATCCCTAGAGTGGAAACGACGGTCGAGATCATGGAGACCATCGCGCCCAAGCCTTCGAATCCTCCGCCGCCGCCACCGGCGCGCACGGCCGCACCGCCGCCCGTTCCCAAGCCAGCCCCCATCGTCGCCCCTCCGCCGCCGCGCTCGTCCCTGTCGCAGGCCCTGGCGGATGCGGCTTTCGCCGGAGCGCAGAAAACCACACCCATGCTCGGTGTGGCTGTCGCCAACGAGCCCGACTTCTCCGCCGACGCCACGGTCGTGCGTCCCACGCCTCCCGGAGAAGGGGTTTCCGGGCGCTCGGAGCCCATCGCCACGATGATGATGGCGCGCTCCCGCATCGTCGTCCTGGTCGATGAAAAGCCCGAGAAGGAATACCTGCTCGGCCGCGAATCCACCACCATCGGTCGTTCGGCCGAGAGCACGATCCACCTTCCCCACCACGACGTGTCACGGCAGCACGCCACCATCGTGCACGAGCGGGATGGCTACAAGATCATCGATCGAGGCTCTCCGAACGGCGTCTTCGTCAATGGCGACAAGATCTCCGAACGGGTTCTCCAGGATGGAGACGTCATCCAGCTGGGCCGACGGAAGCTGATCTTCAAGGCCTAGCTTTTTTTTCGGGCCTCAGCCCGAGAGCGGCCGGAAGTCGATCCGGAACTGGAGCAGCCAGGAGCCGCTCTCTTCGCAGATCCGGCGCGCGAACTCCACCCGCTCGTCGGGAATCTTGTTGCTCGAAACCACCACGCCCTTCACCTGGTTCATCGTGATGAAGGCATGCAGGTCGTCCAGCGGACCGAACACCGGGTATCCGTTCACATGGCGGCCCGCCAGCTCCGGATCGTCGTCCACGAAGCCCACCGGCCGCATCTTCACCGCTTCGTTGGCCAGCACCTCGCGGAGCGCCATCGAGCCGCTGAGCCCCGCGCCATAGATCAACACCGCCTGATCGGTCTTGCTAATCGCGCGGAGGCTCCATGTGGAGAGAATGCGATAGGAAAATCGCGCTCCGTTCACCGCCACCAGCATCGTCATCGTGTAGATCACAAAGAGGCTCAGCGAGGCCCTTTGCACCGGCAGGAGCTGCGTGACGAGGTAGCCGATCGAGGACGCGGTGAGGACCGCTCCCGACAGCCCGAGCATGTCTTCCACGCTCGCCTGTCTCCACGCGCCGAGGTAGAGCCGGAACGCCCAGAACACGACCACGGTGATGAGCGGAACGAGGCTCAGGAGCTGCCGCGCCAGCACACGATTCTGCGTGAGCGACCAATCGTCGAACTTCAGGCCGATCGAGAGGTAGATCGCGATGACCACGAACGCCAGGTCGACGAACACCGCGAAAAGGGCCCGGTTCAGCACGGGCGCGTCATACATGCGCAGCACGATGCCGCGGCGGAAGAGGGCGAACTCGTTGTAGCCCAGGCGTGAGATCCCGATGAAGCCGGCGACGACGAGAGTGGCCAGCAGCAGGCCCGCCGAGCGCGTCGAGAAAAGAATCGAGAGATAGCCGGCCGCCGCGCACGCGATTCCCACTCCGTACAGGAGGAACACCGAGCGGCGCTGATTCAGCCCCAGCGCCATGAGCCGGTGGTGAATGTGCTCGCGATCCGCCTCGAACACCCCCGTCGATTCGGTCTTCTCGAGCCGGCGAACCGCGCGGCGCGCCATCGATATCAACGTCTCGGCCACGGGCAGGCCCAGGATGATGACGGGCACCAGGATCGCGAATCCCGCGGTGAGCGTCGAGCCGCTGCGCAGCGCCAGACAAGAGAGAAAAAAGCCGATCGCAGTCGCGCCCGAATCGCCGAGAAAAATCGAGGCGGGAAACAGGTTATAGGGTAGAAAACCCAGGAGCGCGCCCGCCAGGATCAAGGACGCCGAAGCCATCTCGAGCCGCCCGGTGAGCACGAAGACTCCGGCAAGGCTCACGGCCGAGATCAGCGCGAGCCCCGTCGAGAGCCCGTCCAGCCCGTCGATCAGGTTGAACGCATTCGTCACGCCGACGATCCAGAGAATCGAGATCGGCACCGCCAGCACGCCGAGCGTCACCTCCAGCCCGAAGAGGTGCACCGACGACCCCAAGCGGATCCCCGACCAGACCGCGACGAGCGCTCCGGCCGTATGGGCGAGAAACTTGTAGGAGCTGCGCACCGGCTTGATGTCGTCCCAGAGCGATACGAAAAAAATCGGGATGAGCCCGAGCATCGCGCCGCGCCAGAGCTCGAGCGGGATGGGACGGAGGCCATGCCCCCCTCCGGTGCAGGCCACGAGCGCGACAGCGACGACGCCCAGCACCACGGAGAGCCCACCCAATCTCGGAGTCGGAACCGTGTGAACTTTCCGCGTACCGGGTTTGTCCACCGCTCCGATCTGCCACGCAAACCGGCGCACCAGCGGAGTGATCGCAAAGACGATCAGACCGGCGAGCAGCGCTGGAAGCAGGAAGAGCAGGAATTTCATACGGTCTGGGTGCCCCCCGGGTCACCGAGTCTGGATCGAGGCGTGTCGACCGGACGTCAGGGACAGCCCCTCGCGGTCACTTCTTTCGGGGAGCCGGATGGGCGAGCGGCGCGGCCGGACGTGACGGCGAGACCGGTTCTTCTCCGCCGGTAATCACGACGCCGCCCCCCGCGAGACCGGCTGCCGCCGCCGCGAACCAGATGGCCCCCACCTTGCGCGTACATTCCGCAGGCTTCAGCTCACCGGTCACCGTGATCTGGCCGACGATGCCGTCGCAGAGAAACCCCTTGGGCACGAACGTCTGCTCGGGAATCGTGAGTCCCACGACGAGGTTCGTGGCAAATTTCTTTTCGTCATCGGAGAGGTTCACGGGGCAATCGGTCCGGATGGGAATAGTGAAAAGGTCTGAGCTGGTTCGCAGATTCTCGCCATCGGCCGCGACGATGCGGTACTGCACCGACGTGGTGCGATCTTCCGGCTTCGGCAGCACGGCCCAGTAGAGGCCGTTATCACCCTGGCGCATCTCCATGTAGGAATACGGATTCTTGTCTTCGCTGGCGACGTTGGCTTCCGTCTCCAGGTCGGCCTCGGCGGCCTTGCCCGTGTAGCGGAAGTAAACCCGGACCGAGCCGACACCGGAGATGCCCGTGATCTTCACGACGATCCGAGCGTTCATCCGGTCGGGAATGCAAGGAATGCTTTCCTGGGTGATCTTGCCGGATTGAGGGGAAATCTTACCGACCTGCCCAGCATGGATACACTGAGCCGACGACATCAGCAGAGAAAGGAGAATCGAGACGATACTCCGGTTCGATTGCTTCATGTATTTCTCACCCGCGCCGCTGCCACGAGGAAGGTTAGAAGCTAGCTCCGCTCAAGTCAAGTAAACGACGGAGACGCCTGGGTGAGCTCCCAGGCCGGCCGCGATCGTTTCAGGGTGTTCCCAGAATTTTCTTCGAGTAGTAATCGACGTATGGGCTCGAGGCGATTCGAGAGCGCGCTCCGGAGAGCAGCGTGCGCGCCCGATCGATCGAGCCTGTCTCGTAGAACGCGATGGAGGCATAGAAAACGAACGCGTCTTCACCTTCCCGAAACGGTTCCATCAGCGCGGCCTGCGCCGTGGCCGACCTCCAGTCCTTGCTGAGGCAAGCGGCCTCCAGGAGCGCCTTGCGGTAATCACGCGAAGGCGATGCGGTCGTGGACAGGCCCTTCAGCATCTGCACCGCCTGCTCGGCCTTCCCTTCCACGCAGAGCCTGCGGGCCGCCGCGATCACGTCGGCTTCCGACGACGTGTTCGGTGTGGGCGGCGCGGTGGCCTGCGGTCCGGCCGTCGCGCTCGGCGTCGGCGCCGCGGGCACGCGCGTCGTGGGCGGCGCAGGCGTCGCTTTCACAGGCGGCGTCATCTTCGGCGTCGGGGTCGTCGCGGGTGCGGGCGTCGGCTTCGGCACGGGCGTGCCCTTGGCGATGCCGGCGGGCGCGGCAGAGGACACGGCAGTGGGCGCGGGCGTCGGCACCACGTTCGGCTTCACCGCGGCGCGCACCTCTGCCACGACCAGCTCCTCCGCCTTCTCGGCCGGCAGCTTCTTCAAAGCCGACTTCACATCCGCTCGCGCGCGACTGCTCTCGTCGAGCCGGGGGACCAGCGCCCGTGCGGCCTCCCATTCCTTTCCCGCCGCACGGCACACGAACAGATCGGCCGTCAGCGCCGGATCGGCATTCACGCGCGCAGCAGGCAGCTCCACCAGGTCGGTGAGCGCCTCGGCATGGTCGCGGCGCATCGTCCGCGCATGGGCACGCAGCGCGCGCGCCTCGACGTTTCTTTCATCGGCCACGAGGGCGGCGTCGGCCCACGGGATCACGCCCTTCCAGTCCGACTGGGCAGCTTCCTCTCGCGCCAGCGTCAGCGGCCAGCTCGCGTTGCGCGGATCTGTGCGCGTCAGCTCCTCGAGCGCCTTGCGCCGGTCTGCCGGGCTCATCCGCAGGAGCTTCTGCTCCCGCGTCTCGATCAGCCGCGACAGCGAGGGCAGTGCGGCGAGGGAATCGGGGTTCAGGCGGCGAGCGGCCAGCGCTTCGAACTCACTGCGCACCGCCGCGTCCAGCTTCACCTGCGAATAGGCGTTGAAGAGCCGCTCCACCTCGACGAAGCGCGCGAGCGTGGCATCGGCCTCCACCAAATTGTTCGTGGCTGATTGCGCCAGCGCAAGGCCCACCAGGGCCTCCGAATAGTAGAGCGGCTGATCGAGCAGGCCGAAACAGGCCACCCGCAGGTTCTCAGCGGCCTCCGTGTACCGCTTGGCGCGATACGCCTCCTCGCCCGCCCGGAGGCGCACGGTGTAGAACTCGTCGGCGGCCCCCGCGGGGGCCGCTATGATCAGCGTCAAAACGAAAAGTAGAGCACGTTGCAACAGTTTCTCCTTGATCTCCGGACCACCTTGAAGGACGCATTCCGTTCGGATCCCCTCGACACG
>JBDSFL010000029.1:0-4872 GCA_039919545.1 Thermoanaerobaculia bacterium
CTGGTGCTGCTCGACATCATGATGCCAGGGCTCAGCGGAACGGATGTGCTGAAAACCGTGCGCGAGACGCACTCGCTGTCCGACCTCCCCATCATCATGGCGACGGCCAAGGACGGCAACGAGGACATCCTGGCGTCTCTCCGGATGGGCGCCAACGATTACGTCACCAAGCCTCTGGATTTCGCGATCGTTCACGCGCGCGTCGAAGTGCAGCTCGCCTACAAGCGAGCCAAGGACGAAGCGCAGAGGCTGGCCTCCGACCTTTCCGCCGCGAACGCCCGCCTGGAAGAGGTGCAGCACAAGATCGTGGAGCTGCAGAAGGGCGCGACGGGCACCTACCACGGCATGGCCGCGTGGGCGCACTCGATGGCGGACGGCATCGCGCGTCTGGTCGGAGTCGCGGAGATCGCCGTTTTTTCGATGGACGAGAGCGGCGTCACGCTCCTCAGCGGCAGCAGCCCGCGACTTCCGACGCTGCAAGATCTGGAGTCCGCGCGCGGGGGGCCTCGCGAACGGGCCACGAAGAACGGCGTCGAGACCCTGCTTGCGATCCTGGGGCCCCAGGGCGAGCTGCACGGGGGGGTCGTGGTTCCGGCGCGGATCACGGCGTGGGGAAATTCCGAGCAGCGGCTCCTCGAGAGCTTCGCCCGGAACCTGGGCACGGCTCTCGATCTCCAGAGCGTTCGCAGCAAGCTCGCCAAGGCCGAGCAGCGGCAGGCCGCCTCGCGCAAGGAGATGCTCGATCGCGGGCTCCAGGTGCTCCAGATCTGTCCCACGTGCGGGCGCTGTTATCACGAGCAGCCGTCGCTGTGCGAGGACGACGCGTCCCCGCTGAAGTCGCCCCAGCTGCTGCCGTACCGCATCCAGAGCCGGTACCGGCTGGTGCACCTGATCGGCGAAGGCGGGATGGGCATGGTCTTCAGCGCCTACGACGAGAGGCTGGGACGAAACGCAGCGCTCAAGATCCTGCGTCCCGAGGCGTTCAAGAGCGAGGACGGCCGCACGCGCTTCGAGCGCGAGGCGCAGGCCCTCGCCGGCATCGATCACCCCGGCGTGATCCGCGTATTCGATTCGGGGGAGCTGGACGACGGCTCGCCCTACATGGTGATGGAGCTCGTCGAGGGGATGACCCTCAAGAGCGTGCTCGAGAGTGAAGGGCGCGGCACCTGCCGGCAGGTGGCGACCCTCGTCCGGCAGGGGGCGGCCGCGCTGGAGGCCGCTCATGCGGTCGGGCTGGTTCACCGTGACATCAAGCCGGAAAATTTCATCTGCATCCCGGCGGGCACGAGCTTCCTCGTGAAGCTGCTCGATTTCGGGATCGCCAAGTCGATGGCGGTCGACGGAGGTGTGACGCAGGCCGGCATGGTGCTCGGGACGCCGCGGTACATGTCTCCCGAGCAGGTGAAGGGCAAGCCCGTGGATGCGCGGAGCGATCTCTATTCGTTCGCCACGGTGGCCTACGAGGCCCTCACCGGGGCGGCCGGCGTCGCCGAGCGCACGGAGCTCGGCGCGATCCTGCTCGAGGTCGCGTTGACCTCGCCCCCGCCCCTCTCGGAGCGCATCCCCTGGATCCCCGCCGAGGTCGACGAGGCGTTCATGAAGGGTTTGTCCAAGGAGCCCGAGGATCGTCCCGCCGGACTTCAGGCCTGGGCCGACTCGTTCGTCTCGGCGCTCGAGCGGCTGCCCGCCGTCGGCCGGGGCTGGGACATCGGCCTGCTCAATCCCGCTCTCTCGCGCAGCTCGGACGCCACCGCGGCGCATCCGCGGGACTGGGACCGGAACACCCTTGGCTGAGCCGACGATCCTGGTCGTCGAAGACAACCTGCTGAACCAGGAGGTGCTCCAGCGCCGGCTGAAGAAAGCCGGCTTCACGGTGACCATCGCGGCGGATGGAAAGCAGGGCGTGGACCGGGCTCTCGCCGAGAAACCCGACCTCATCATCATGGACATGACCCTGCCGGTGATGGACGGCTTCGAGGCGACACGGCGCATCAAGGCGGACCCGGAAACCTGCCGCATCCCGATCATCGCGCTCACGGCCCTGATGATGCCGGGCGATCGCGAGCTCTGCCTGGGTGCGGGCTGTGACGACTACGACGGCAAGCCGGTGGACTTCCCGGTGCTGCTTTCGAAAATTCGCGCGCTCCTCGGGTAGCGATCCGGCCCCTCCTATTTTCGCCACGAGCTGTTAACCTTCTCCCGTTCCAAAAATGATTTTCAGACGGGTGGAGGCGCATCGATGCTGAGGCTTCGGGATCTCCCGCTACAGCGGAAGCTGACTCTGATCCTCGTGCTGACGAGCGGAGTCGTGTTCCTGCTGGGGAGCCTGGGTTACTTCTTCTACGACGTCGTCACCTTCCGGCGAATGATGCGCGACGATATCTCCCTGCTCGGGCGCACGCTCGAGGTCAACGCCTCGACGGCGCTCGTGTACAACGACCGCCAGACGGCCGAGCTGATCCTGGGCGGCCTGCGCGCTCATCCCCACATCCTCGCGTCCTGTCTGCTGCGGCCCGACGGCACGCTCTTCGCTCAGCAGGTGCGCGCTGATCTGCTGTCCACCTTCGCGGTGCCGAAAGCGCCCGCGGGGGCGAACCTCGACCAGGCTGTCTTCGAAGGAAACAAGCTGCTGCTCTGGCGCACCGTCTCGTTCAGCGGCAAGCCGGTGGGGACGCTCTACCTCGAAAGCGACACGAAAGAGATCCGCACGCGGATCCGCGATTACGGGATCTTCCTCGGCCTCGTCCTGCTGGCGGGTTTCCTGGTCACGCTCGCCCTGTCGTCCGTACTCCAGAAGGTGATCTCCGGCCCGATCCTCCGCCTCGTCGAGGTCGAGCGCCGCGTCTCGGAGAACAAGGAGTACGGCTTGCGCGCCGTGAAGGAGAGCAACGACGAGATCGGGCTCCTGATCGACACCTTCAACGAGATGCTCGAGCAGATTCACGCCCGCGACAAGGAGCTGCAGGTCGCCAAGGAGAAGGCCGAGGAGGCCAGCCAGGCCAAGAGCGGCTTCCTGGCGAACATGAGCCACGAGCTGAGGACGCCCCTGAACGCGATCCTGGGCTTCGCCGAGATCATGATCGAGAGCGCCGAGGAGCAGGGTCTCACCGAGTTCGTCGAGGACAACTCCAAGATCCAGTCGGCCGGCAAGCACCTGCTCGGCCTCATCAACGAGATCCTCGACCTCTCGAAGATCGAGGCGGGGAAGATGACGGTCTTCCTCGAATCCATCCACCTCGCGATGACCCTGGAGGAGACGCTCGGGACGGTGAGGCCGGTGGTGGAGCGGGCCGGGAACCAGCTGGTGATCGAGTACCCGCCGAACCTCGGCACGATGCGCACCGACGCCAAGATGCTGCGGCAGGTTCTCCTGAATCTCATCTCGAACGCCTCCAAGTTCACCGAGAACGGCAAGGTCACGGTGAGCGCCCGGCGCGAGACGCGCGGTGGCGAGTGGATCGTGGTCGACATCACCGACACGGGCATCGGCATGACGGAAGAGCAGATCAGCCGCCTCTTCCAGGCCTTCTCCCAGGCGGACGCCTCCACCACGCGGCGCTACGGCGGCACGGGGCTGGGGCTGGTGCTGAGCAAGCGCTTCGCGCAGATGCTGGGCGGCGACGTCACCGTGAAGAGCGAGTTCGGGAAGGGTTCCACGTTCACGCTCCGTCTCCCCGCGCAGTCGGCCGAGGCCGGCGGGCCCTCGTCCGGCCAGATGCGCCCTCCCGGGCGCCACCGCTCGGGCGTGATCCTGCCGGTGAAGCTGAACAATGCGCTGGGAGTGCCGGCTCTGCCGCTCGCCCTGGTGATCGACGACGACCCCGACGTGCGTGACATCCTCGCGACGCTGCTCCAGAAGGAAGGCTTCCGCGTCGCGCTCGCCTCCTCCGGCGAGGAAGGGCTGCGCCTGGCGCGCGAGCTGATGCCGGCCGTGATCACGCTCGACGTGATGATGCCGGCGATGGACGGCTGGACCGTCCTCCGGATGCTGAAGCTCGATCCGACGCTCAGCGACATCCCGGTCGTCATGCTCACCATCGTGGACGACAAGCAGGCGGGCTACGCGCTCGGCGCTTCGGACTACCTGCTCAAGCCGATCGAGCGCAAGCGGCTCGCCTCGGTGGTGGCGAGGTTTCGAAACGGCGACGACCCGCTGGCCCTGATCGTGGAAGACGACGTGGCCACGCGCACGCTGCTCCAGCAGGCGCTCGTTCGCGACGGCTGGCGCGTGCGGGAGGCGGGGAACGGGCAGGCGGCCCTCGACGAGCTCGCCAAGGTGCGCCCGTCCGTCATCTTGCTCGACCTGATGCTGCCGGTGCTCGACGGATTCGGCTTCCTCGCCGAGTTCCGCAAGAAGGAAGGGTGGCAGTCGATCCCGATCGTGGTGATGACGTCCATGGACCTTTCGGGGGAAGAGCTGCGCATGCTTCACGGCGGCGTGCAGGACATCGTTCAGAAGGGGGCCAGCTCGATGGCCGCCCTCTGTCAGGAAATCCGCGACGTCGCCCGCGTGCACAAGGAAGGGCCCGGCGCCGCCGCCGCAAACCGATGACTGCTGAAAGAGGAGATCGTCGCATGAGGGCTATCCGGTTCGTCTCGTCGAGTCTCGTGGGGCTGCTGGCCCTGTCCAACGTTCCCGCCGCGGCGCAGACCGCCCCCGCTTCGGGCGGCAGCCTGGGCCAGGTGGTGCTGTTCGGCGAAGAAGACGTCAAGATCCAGTCCGCGACGAAAACCGAGATCCCGCTCTCGAAGGCGCCGGCCTCCGTCACGGTCATCACGGCCAAGCAGATCCGCGAATCGGGCGCCACCACCGTGGCCGACCTGCTGCGTCTCGTGGCCGGCGTGAACGTGCGCTGGAACGTGATGGTGCCG
>JBDSFL010000096.1:0-7934 GCA_039919545.1 Thermoanaerobaculia bacterium
GTGCAGAACGCATTCCGCGGGACGGTGCTCGAGGACGAAGACCTCATCTGCATCCATGACGCCGCCCGGCCCCTCGTGGATCCGAGCGAGGTCGCGGCCGTCATTCAGGCCGCCGAGAAGACCGGAGCCGCCGTCGCCTGCTATTCCGCCGTGGAGACGATGAAGCAGGTGGCCAACGGCAAGGTGCTTAAAACGGTTCCACGCAACGAGCTCGTGGCGGCCTCGACGCCGCAGGTCTTCAAGGTGTCGCTCTTCCGGGCCGCCATCGAGAAGGATTCCCGTCACGAGGTGACCGACGACGCCGAGCTGCTGGAGCGCATGGGCGTGCCGGTGTCGGTCGTGCTCACGTCGCGCTGGAACATCAAGATCACCTATCCCGAAGACCTGACCTGGGCGGAGGCCTTCCTTCGCCATGGCGCGCCGGCCGGCGCGCCTGCCTGAACCGGTCGATGTCGTTCCGCATCGGCCAGGGCTTCGACGCGCACCCTCTCGCTCCCGGGCGCCCGTGCGTGCTGGGCGGCGTGGCGATCGAATCGGATGCGGGGCCTCTCGGACATTCCGACGGTGATGTCGTGCTGCACGCCCTGGCCGACGCCCTTCTGGGCGCCTCCGCCGCCGGGGATCTGGGCACGGTGTTCGGCACGTCTGATCCGCAGCTGGCCGGGGCCGCATCCAGCCGGCTCGTCGAGCACGTGCGCGCGCTGACGAAGAGCCCGCGCGTCCTCAACGTGGACGTCACGATCATCGCGGCGCGCCCGCGAATCGCCGCGTTTCAGCCGGCGATGCGCACGAATATCGCGCGCCTGCTCGGCGTCTCGGAGGATCGTGTCTCCGTGAAGGCGAGCTCCGGAAATGGACTGACCGACTTCGGTCGGGGAGATGGAGTGGCCGCCAGCGTGGTCCTCCTGGTGGAGGAGGCCACATGCTGATCGCGGGTTTTCATCCGGTGCGCGAGGCGCTGGAAGGGCGCCCCAAGGCCGTCGAAGCGGTTCTCCTGCTGAAGGGGAAGCGCGACCAGCGTGCCTCCGAGATCGAGGGGCTGGCCCGGGAAGCCGGCGTCGCGATCCGCTTCGTCACACGGGAAGAGCTCGACCGTTCCGCCGGACGCGCGCACAACGGCGTCGCCGCCCGCGTGGCCGAGCGCGCCTACGACTCGGTCGAGGAGTGCTTCGCGTTCGGGGAGGCAGGGAATCGCCGGATCCTCTTCCTGGACGAGATCACCGATCCCGGAAACCTGGGCTCGATCCTGCGCACGGCCGCGGCCGCGGGCGCCTCCGTCGTCATTCCCGAGCGGAACTCGGTGGGCTTGACGGAAGCCGTCGTGAAGACCTCCGCCGGCGCTCTCGAGAGGGTGAAAGTCGCCCGCATCGTGAACGCCTCGCAGTTCATGGAATCGGCGAAGAAGCAGGGTTTCTGGGTCTACGGCGCGGCGCTAGGAGGAGAGACCTACACCGAGGTGGACCTCTCGGGCGACGTCGTGCTCTGCCTCGGCGCCGAGGGAAAGGGCCTCCGGCGGCTGACCGCGGAGACCTGCGACCGCCTGGTCACGATTCCGATGAAGGAAGGTGCAGGCTCCCTGAACGTCGCCGTGGCCGCGGGGATCCTTCTTTTCGAGGCGATGCGAAAAAATTTCAAAAAATCTGAGTCCGGCACGGAAATAGCTTGACCCTGCCTCTCGGCCGCTGGTATAAATCCGGATTCGCGCCTTGCCGGTTAGGTGCGGTCGTGTCGATGGACCAACTCTTTCACTTTCCTGGGTCGCACGGTCGAACTCTCTCCGTCGAGTCACGGGCAGGCTGGCGTAGCTCAATTTGGCAGAGCACCCGATTTGTAATCGGAAGGTTGCGGGTTCAAGTCCCATCGCCAGCTCCAGGAAGTTCCAGGGGAATCGGCTTTTCAACGTTGGTCGCGGATGACGAGGAGTCTTACGGGCAGATGGCCGAGCGGTTAATGGCAGCAGACTGTAAATCTGCCGCACTCACGTGCTACGGGGGTTCAAATCCCTCTCTGCCCACCATTCGCGAAGCGAACGGGGGAGAATTCGCCATTTCTGGGGTTCCTTCCATGTCCAAGGGTGTCACCAGGTTCCTCGCCCACGTAGCTCAGTTGGTAGAGCACGTCCTTGGTAAGGACGGGGTCAGCCGTTCAAATCGGCTCGTGGGCTCCATTCTGAATTTGAAGTTGGGGGTTTCTCGATCCCCCCAAGCCCCCCGGGAGTCCCAGAACACGGCCGAGCGCGGGAGTAACTCAGTTGGTAGAGTCACAGCCTTCCAAGCTGTTGGTCGCGGGTTCGAACCCCGTCTCCCGCTCCAATCTTTCGAACCCGCGGCCCGGGGGTTCGGGGGCAGAGGGAGCAACGCGACCGGAGCCCCCGATTCAGCAGAGCAGCGCGGCTCATTCCCTCTGGCGCATTCAAAGAATGCGAGCCGTGCGGGTTCGAACCCCGACTCACGCTCGGCGATGCCGGGGAACCCCATCTCCCGCTCCAACCCCGTCTCCCGCCTTATGAATCGCTTCACCTTTTTCACCGCGCGGGGCTTCGGCTCCGCGAGCACCGCTTAGGAATCCGAGGTCAATCATGCCGAGAGAACTCATCAGTCTGATTTGCGGCGAATGCAAGCGCCGTAACTACACCACCACCAAGAACAAGAAGACTCACCAGGAAAAGCTGGAGGCTTCCAAGTTCTGCCGGTCGTGCCGCAAGCACACCGCCCACAAGGAAGGGAAAGTCTAAGGTCCACTCGGAGGGGTGTAGCTCCAATTGGTTAGAGCGGCGGTCTCCAAAACCGTAGGTTCGGAGTTCGAATCTCCGCACCCCTGCCACTCCTCGGTGCCTGGCGAACCCTCGAGACTGGAAAAAGGCGGATCACGATGAATCTCACACAGCGATGGACGAACTTCCGCGATTTTCTCGCGGACGTGAAGAAGGAAGCCGGTAAGGTTTCCTGGCCCGGCAAATCGGAGGTCATGGGCACGACCACCGTGGTGATCATTTACACCGCGATGGTCGGCGTGTTCCTGGCGCTCATCGACATGGCCATCAGCCCCGTCATGGATCAGCTTCTCAAGCTGGGCCGCGGCTGATTCCGAAGGCAGATACGGAAGAATCATGAGCGACAGGCTGTCTCCAGAAGAATCCGAGATCTCCGGTGCGGCGGCCCCTGCGGCCGCCATGGACTGGTTCATCGTCCATACCTATTCCGGCTTCGAGGATCGCGTGGTCCAGGAGCTGACGAATCGGATCAAGGCTCTCGGAATGGAAGCTCACTTCGGCGAGATCCGCGTGCCGAAGGAGACGGTCGTCGAGATGAAGTCCGGCAAGCGCCGGAACGTCGAGAGGAAGTTTTTTCCCGGCTACGTTCTGGTGCAGATGGAGATGTCCGACGAGACGTGGCACCTCGTGAGGAACACCCCGAAGGTGACCGGTTTCGTGGGCGGCTCCTCGAAGGCGCCCGTCCCGCTCACCCAGGAAGAGGTCGATTCGATCCTCCACCACACGGCGGAGTCGAAGGAGAAGCCGAAGCCGCGCTACGTCTACGAGCGGGGCGAGCAGGTCAAGATCACCGATGGGCCCTTCAAGGAGTTCACCGGAATCGTCGACGACATCAACCTCGAGCGCTCGACGCTGCGCGTGCTCGTGACGATCTTCGGGCGTCCGACTCCGGTCGAGCTCGAGTTCGTTCAGGTTCAAAAACTGTAATTGAACGTGGGGGGTTGCTGAAGTGATCGTCGGGGTTTCTCGATCCCCCGACACCCCCCGATAGGCCCCGAGAGAAGACCCGGAAAAGACCGAAAGACCGCAAGAAGAGCCGAGAGAAGAAAGCTCAAAGGATAAGAAGATGGCCAAGAAGATCACCGGATTCGTCAAGCTCCAGATCCCCGCGGGACAGGCCACGCCTGCTCCTCCGGTCGGTACCGCGCTCGGCCCCCAGGGCGTGAACATCATGGACTTCTGCAAGGCGTTCAACGCGCGAACCGCCAAGGAGATGGGGCTGATCATCCCGGTGGTCGTCACGGTCTACTCGGACCGTTCCTACTCCTTCATCACGAAGACGCCTCCCGCGGCCATCCTTCTGAAGAAGGCGGCCAAGCTGGAGAAGGGCTCCGGCGTGCCCAACAAGACCAAGGTCGGCAAGGTCACCAAGCAGCAGGTCGAGGATATCGCCAAGCTGAAGATGCCCGACCTCAACGCCGGCGACCTCGCCGCCGCCATCAAGACCGTCGAGGGGACGGCACGGTCCATGGGGATCGAAGTCATCGGTTGATCGAAGCTGGAATCAGAATCGTCATCTGACGATTTTTAATGAGGCGAACGCCTCCCGCGCCGGTGCTCTCCCGGCGTGAAGTCATGCGGTGCCCGGGATGCCTCCCGGGGCTTCTCTCCGCAGCGGCCTCGGGAACGCAGTCGACTTCTTGGAGTAAAAAAAGACGATGAGTCAGGGTAAGAAATTCACCGCGGCCGCCGCGAAAGTCGACAAGACGAAGTTCTACGACGTGCCCACGGCCGTCGCGCTCGTCAAGTCGGTGGCGTTCGCCAAGTTCAACGAAACCGTCGAGGTGGCTCTCCGCCTCGGGGTCGATCCGAAGCACGCCGACCAGATGGTGCGCGGTACGGTGGTCCTGCCTCACGGCACGGGCCAGACGACCCGCGTGGCCGTCGTGGCCTCAGGCGAGAAGATCAAGGAAGCCGAAGACGCCGGCGCCGATCACTTCGGCGGAGACGAATTCGTCGCCAAGATCCAGGCCGGTTTCCTGGACTTCGACGCGCTCGTCGCCACGCCCGACATGATGAAGTCGCTGGGACGCCTCGGAAAGGTGCTCGGGCCGCGCGGCCTGATGCCCAACCCGAAGGCCGGCACGGTGACCTTCGAGGTCGGCAAGGCCGTCAAGGAATTGAAGGCCGGCAAGATCGAGTTCCGCGTCGACAAGACCGCCATCATCCACGTCCCGGTCGGCAAGGTGTCGTTCGTGGAATCGCAGCTCATCGAGAACACCGAGGCGCTGCTCCAGGCCGTGCAGAAGGCCAAGCCCGCCACGGCCAAGGGGAAGTACCTCAAGTCCGTGACGCTCGGTTCCACCATGGGCCCCGGCGTGCCGGTTGATCCGTCCGCCGTCGAGAAGCTGTTCGGGAAGGTCGCATCGTGAACAGAGCCGAAAAGACTGCCTCCCAGACCGAGATGACGGAAGCGATGGGCACGGCCGCACACGCGTTCCTCATCGACTTCAAGGGCCTGTCCGTCCCCGCCGTCACCGAGCTTCGCCGCCAGATCCGGGCGTCCAAGTCCGAGTACGTCGTGGTCAAGAACACCCTGGCGCTGCGCGCGCTGAAGGATGCCCCGATCGGGCAGCTGTCCGATCACTTCACGGGGATGACGGCCGTTGCGTACAGCCACACCGACATCGTCCAGCTCGCCAAGGTGCTCCATACCTTCGGCAAGACGAACCCGAACATCAAGGTCAAGGCCGCCCTCGTCGAAGGAAAGAGCGTTCCCGCCACGTCGCTCGAGGCGCTCGCCTCGATGCCCACGCGTCCGGAGCTGATCGCCAAGCTCCTCGGCCTCATGCAGTCGCCCGTCCGTCGCCTCGTCACCGTGCTCGCTGGCCCTCAGCGCAGCCTCGTCATGACGCTCGCGGCCGTCGCCAAGTCCAAAGACACCAACACTGAAGCCGCGGCTTCGTAAAGAAAACTAGGAGTAATTGAAAATGGCTCTTTCCGTCGAACAGTTCGTCAGCGAAGTCGAGTCCCTCTCCGTCCTCGAGCTCAACAACCTCGTCAAGGCCCTCGAGACGAAGTTCGGTGTCTCGGCTGCCATGATGGCCGCCCCGGCCGCCGCCGGCGCCGCCGCCGCCCCGGCCGCCGCTGCCGAAGAGCAGACCGAGTTCACCGTCGTCCTCAAGGAGGCCGGCGCCAACAAGATCAACGTCATCAAGGCCGTGCGCGAAGTCAATTCCTCGCTCGGTCTCAAGGAAGCCAAGGATCTCGTCGAGAACCTCGGCGTCGTCAAGGAAGGCATCTCCAAGGACGAGGCGGCCACCATCAAGAAGAAGTTCGAGGATGCCGGAGCCAAAGTCGAAGTCAAGTAACGAACCGCGTCGCTTACGCGACCTCTCCGGTCGACGCCGGGGCCCGCTTCGGGCTCCGGTGTCGGCCGGTGAGGCTGTCTTCAGGGGTTTTTCAAAACGGTTGATTGGAGCGCACACGGATGAACGGACGCATACTCGCCCCAGGTCAGAAGGCCCGCCACAGCTTCGGAAAGATTCGGACATTCCTCCCTCTCCCGAATCTCATCGATGTTCAGCGCAAGTCTTACGTCGATTTTCTTCAGATGGACCTTCTGCCCGAAGAGCGGCAGGAAGTTGGTCTCGAAGCGGTCTTCAGAAGCGTCTTCCCCTTCAGCGACTTCCGGGAGACGTGTGCTCTCGAGTACGTTTCTTATCGGATCGGTGAGTGGAAATCCCGCAGCGGCAGGCTCGAAGGCCTGCAGCATCTGCGTTTCCCTTGCGAGCACTGCGGCCGGATCGTCAAGGTCAAGGACGCGCGTGCGAACAAGGTCGAGTGCGCCTATTGCGGGCATCCGAACCCGAACCGCGTCACGATCGACGAGGTCTGCGGCACGCCCGTGGAGCTGCGTCAGCCCTACTCCGTGGCCGAGTGCCAGGAGCGCGGATACACCTATTCCGTTCCCCTGAAGGTCACCTTCCGTCTGAAGGTGTTCGACAAGGAGAACGCGCCCACCGGGAAGGGCGCTCCCAAGGAATGGCCGATCCGGGACATCAAGGAAGAGGAAGTTTATTTCGGTGAGATCCCGCTGATGACGGAGAACGGGACGTTCGTCATCAACGGCACGGAGCGCGTCATCGTGTCGCAGCTCCACCGCTCGCCCGGAGTCTTCTTCACGAAGGACGGCGCGCACACGCTGATCGGCAAGATCATTCCGTATCGCGGCTCCTGGGTCGAGTTCGAGATCGACCCGAAGGGTCTCTTCGGCGTCCGGATCGACCGCAAGCGGAAGTTCGCCGGAACGGTCTTCCTGCGCGCCCTCGGCCTCGAGAGCGACGAGCAGATCCTCAAGAAGTTCTACTCGCCCATCGGCATCACCTACGAGAAGGGGAAGGCGGTCCTCCGCATTCCGCCCGACGTCCTCGTCAAGGAAGAGCTCCGTCACAAGCACCTGCGCGGCCTGAAGAAGGACGGCAAAATCTTCGCCGACGTGAAGCTGACGCAGGAGCTCCGCGATGCGCTGGCCCGCGGCGAGACGGTGACCGCAACCGTAGACGCCTCCAAGATCGGCCGGGCCCTGTTCGCGGCCGACGTGGTCGATCTCGGCTCGGGAGAGGTCCTGTTCGAGGCCGGCACCGAGATCCCCGAGGATCTCGCCACCACGCTGACCGAGAAGCAGGCGACCGCCGTCGAGGCGATGTTCCCCGACTGGGAGCCGATCGGCGAGACGCTGATCGCGACCCTGCGGAAGGACTCCGTCAAGACCAAGCGCGAGGCGCTGCTCGAGATCTACAAGCGCATGCGTCCCGGCGACCCGCCGACCGACGAGAGCGCCAAGAACCTGTTTGCCGGGATGTTTTTCGATCCCCGCAAGTACGACTTCTCGCGCGTCGGACGCTTCAAGTTCAACATCCGTACGGGCCTGTCGACCTCCCTCGATCAGAAGACGCTGACCGCCGACGACTTCTACGTCGTCATCGACCAGCTCCTCAAGCTCAAGAAGGATCTCGGCAAGACCGACGACATCGACAACCTCGGCAATCGCCGCGTCCGCTGCGTCGGCGAGCTCCTGGAGAACCAGTTCCGCATCGGCCTGGTTCGCATGGAGCGCGCCATCAAGGAGAAGATGTCCGTCCACCAGGACATCGACTCGGCGATGCCGCACGACCTGATCAACTCCAAGCCGGTCATCGCGGCCATCAAGGAGTTCTTC
>JBDSFL010000125.1:0-7542 GCA_039919545.1 Thermoanaerobaculia bacterium
CCCCCGACGGACGAGCAGAAGGCCGAGATCGGCGAGCTCCGGAAGATCCATTCGTCCAAGCTCGCCGAGCGCGAGATCCTCTTCCACGATGCCTTGAAACGGACGTACGACGAGGCGATCCGGGCGCGCCTGGAAGAGGAGTACCGCATCGACCGGCAGCGGCTCGAGAGCGACCTCGAACGGAACATCGAGAAAGTGCGGAGCGGGCGCTCGTGAGCGGACCGCGGTAAGGAGCTCGGATGCGAGTCGTGGTGGCCGGCGGAACCGGCTTCATCGGAACCAGGCTCTCGGCGCGCTTGATCGCCGACGGGCACGAGGTCATCGTGCTCACCCGAAATGCGCAGAAGTCGCGCGACCACATCCACCCGAGGGTGCGCGTGGCGTCCTGGGCCGAGGGGGCGAGCTGGGAAGGGCTCGTCGATGGCGCGGGCGCCATCGTCAACCTCGCGGGCGAGAGCATCGCCCAGCGCTGGACCGCGAAGTCGAAGGCCAAGATCCTCGATAGCCGGCTCACCGCGGTCCAGCGCCTGCACGACGCGGTGTCACACGCCGAGCTCAAGCCGGCCGTGCTGGTGAATGCCTCGGCCGTCGGCTACTACGGGCCGCACGGCGACGAGGAGCTGACCGAGGAGAGCCGGCCCGGCGCCGATTTCCTGGCCGAGACCTGCCTGAAATGGGAGCAGGCCGCGCGCACGCTCGAAGAGCTGGGGCTGCGGGTGGTGCGCGTTCGCATCGGCCTGGTGCTCGGAGAGGAAGGCGGAGCGCTCGCGAAGATGCTCCCGCCGTTCCGGCTGGGAGCCGGCGGCCCGCTCGGCTCGGGCCAGCAGTGGATGTCGTGGATCCATGTGGACGATCTGGTGGACCTGATTCTCTGGGCCATCAAGACACCCACGGTGACCGGTGTCGTCAACGCGACGGCTCCCCATCCAGTGCAGATGAAGGAATTCGCGACGACGCTCGGCAAGGTGCTGCACCGTCCGGCCTTCGCCCCCGTGCCGCGGATCGCGTTGAAGCTCCTGCTCGGTGAGATGGCGACGATGGTGCTCGAGGGTCAGCGCGTCTTGCCGAAAAAGACGGAAGCGCTCGGCTTCCGCTTCAAGCACCCGCTGCTGGAAGAGGCGCTCACCGACACGCTCTAGCCTGTCCGTTCGGCCTGCAACGGTATCCTCCGGCCCCAGGAGCGTTCCATGCGTAGTCTTGCGTATTTTCTCGCGACGGCCGTTCTCTGCGGGGCGACGCCTCACTCGCCTCTCTTCGCCCAGACCGCCGATCAGCTGATCGACAAGCAGATGCCGTCGATCCTCGACACGTACCGTCAGCTGCATGCGGCGCCCGAGCTTTCGTATTTCGAGGAGAAGAGCGCCGCCTACCTCGTGAAGGAGCTGCGCGCCGCGGGATTCGAGGTCACCGAGAACGTCGGCAAGTATCCCGTCCCCAAGCTCAGGTCCTACGGCTTCGTGGCCCTGCTGAGGAACGGCAAGGGACCCACCGTGCTCGTGCGGACTGATCTCGACGGCCTCCCGGTGGAAGAGCAGACGGGCCTCCCCTACGCCAGCAAGGTGCGGATGAAGAACGAGCGGGGCGACGACGTGCCCGTGATGCAGGCCTGCGGTCACGACATCCACATGTCCACGTTCCTGACCACCGCGCGGGTCCTCGTGCAGCTCAAGCACCGGTGGCACGGAACGCTGATGATGGTGGGCCAGCCGGCCGAGGAGCGGGGGACGGGAGCGAAGGCGATGCTGGCGGACGGCCTGTACGAGCGATTCCCCCGCCCCGACTACGCTCTCGCCATTCATGACAATGCGGTGCTCCCGGCAGGAACGATCGGCTGGGTGTCCGGCCCCGCCATGGCTTCCGTCGACTCGGTGGACGTGACGATCCGGGGTGCCGGCGGGCACGGCGCCTATCCGCACGCGACCATCGATCCCATCGTGCTGGCGGCCGAGACGATCCTCCTGTATCAAACCATCGTCAGCCGCGAGATCTCGCCCCTCGACCCTTCCGTGGTCACGGTGGGCTCGATCCACGGCGGCACGAAGCACAACATCATCCCGGACGAGGTCAAGCTGCAGCTCACGGTCCGCTCGTACAAGAAAGAGGTCCGTGACCACATCATCGGCGCGCTCGGCCGGATCGCGGCCGGGGTCGCCCAGGCCCGGGGCGTTCCGCAGGACCGCATGCCGATCGTTTCCGTCGAGGACCACGAATCGATTCCGGCCTGCATCAACGATGCAAAGCTGGTCGACCGGCTCGTCCCCGTCTTCACGCGCGCTCTCGGCGCCGCGAACGTCATTCACATCGAGCCGGTCATGGGAGGTGAAGACTTCGGCCTCTTCGCGCTGCCCGGCCACGACATCCCCGCTTTCCTGTTCAACGCGGGCGCGGTCGAGCCGGCGATGGTGGCCGCGGCGGCCAAGGGCGGGCCCTCTCTGCCGTCCCTTCACTCGTCCCGCTTCGCCCCGGTTCCGGAACCCACGATCCGCACGGGCGCCCGGGCGATGGTGGCGGCGGTGCTCGACCTGATGCCCTGAAGCGGCGCGCGATAGACTCGACGTCACCTGACGTGACGAGCGCCGCGCACGGAGACCGGCTCCATTTCCGCACGCTCGTGGGCGGATTCCTGATCGCTTTGTCCGCGGCCCGGCTCGACGCGCAGTCGCCGTTCCTGTTCCGCTGGGGCCCGCGGCAGGGCCTGGCCCAGTATTCGGTCTCCACCATCGTCCAGGATGCGAGCGGCTACATCTGGCTCGGCACGGAATCGGGGGCCTCACGCTTCAACGGTCGGAGCTTCGAGACCTTCGACTCCTCGAACGGTTTCGTGAATGGTGCGGTCCGCTCGATCGTCGCCACCGCGCGCGGCGTGTGGCTGCTGAGCGAGACGGGCGAATGCTTCGCCGTCGAGGGCTCGCGCGCGGTGCGCGTGGGCGCGGCGGGACGGCGTGTGTACGGCCTCTTCCGCGATCCCGTCGCGCTCGAGCCGTGGCTCCTCACCGAACGTGGGCTCGAGCCTCTCACGGGGGGGAGTCCCATCCCGGTTCCCTTTCCCGTGGCGCAGCTCGCGGACGAGCGGGCCCACGCGGCCGTGATGGGCGACGCGCTCCTGTTCGCCGTTCAGGGAAACGTCTACCGCCTGAAGGGACGCTCGATCCAGCTCTTGATCGCGCTCGACGAGCGCGTGGGCGATCTCTTCGCTGTCGATCCGAAGGGGCTGGGCGTCGTCCTGTCGAAGGAGCTCCGGCGTGTGGATCTCGACACCGGAGATTCCCGGATCCTCTGGAGCGCTCCCGAGCCGCTGCGTCTGCAGTCCGGCACGGCGGCCGGAGAGCGCGTCGTTCTGGGGACCACGACCGGAAGCGTGGCCGTGCTGAACGGTCCCGGCGAGACGATGCCCAAGCTCCTCGTGAAGGGGATGCCGGCCCAGTCCCTCCTTGCCGTCTTCATCGACCGCGAAGGAAGCCTCTGGGAGGGGCTCGACAGCGGAGGCGTGGCGCTGCTCCCGCAGACGCCGTTCACGACGTACGGCGTGCAGGACGGGCTCGGGGCTCCGGAGGTCTTCTATCTGCTGGCCGATCGCCTTCGCGGCGGTGTGTGGGCGGGCACGCGCAACGGAGGCGTGGCCCACATCCAGGGAGCGAGCGTCGCGCCGCTCACGGAGAAGAACGGTCTCGTCTCCAACCGGGTGCGTGCCATGCGTCAGGCGCGCGACGGAACCATCTACTTCGCCACGATGACCGGCGTGACCGCGCTCGACCCGCGCGGCGCCACGCGCAGCTTTCGTGCGCCCTGCGGCAACTGGATGCGCTTCCTCTTCGAGGATGGTGAGGGAACGATGTGGGCCGGTGGGCAGGACGGAGCGCTCCTGGCGATTCGCGGGGCCACGTCACGCTGCATCGACACGTCCGCGCTGGGGCGCTCCACGAATCTCACGTCGATGGCCCAGCACGGCGGCAGCTACTGGGTGGGGACGAGCAGCGGCCTCTATCCGTTCGACGGTCAGGCGCTCTTCGGCAAGCCGGTCGCCCCCGGCGCGTCCGTCCGCGATCTCCGAGCCGACGGGCCCGGCGCGCTCTGGGCACCCACGAAGAACCAGGGAACGTGGAGGCTGTGGCAGGGCGTGTGGCAGCGCTACGGCGAGCCGGAAGGCTTCGACACCGAGACGCGCTTCATGGAGATCGCTCCGGACGGCGCGCCCTGGTTCGCGGGAGACCACGGAATCTGGTCCTTCCCCGATGCGCGCGCCTCCCGCCTGGGAACGCACAACGGGCTCGCGTCGGACAACATCTACCTCGCCCGCTTCGACGGGGGCGGCCGGCTCTGGGTCGGCACGAACCGGGGCCTGAACGTCGTGAAAGACGGAAGGGTCGTGTCCTCCTTCGACGCGGCAGACGGACTCGCCGACAACGAGCTGAACGCGAACGGTTTCACCGAGGACTCCGAAGGGCAGCTCTGGTTCTGCACGATGGGCGGCGTCTCACGCTTCGACCCCGCGGTCGTCCCGCGGCGCGCGCCGCCGCCGCTCATCGACCTGCGGCGCGTGGAGGTGAACGAGGAGTCGGTTCCCATGACGGGGCGCGAGCTGCGCCTGAGCCACGATCGGAACACGTTGCGCTTCAACTTCTCCTGCCAGAGCTTTCACGATCCGGCACGGGTGAGCTACCAGGCGCAGCTCCTGGGCCTCGAGGAGCGCTGGAGCCGCTCGTCGCCGCGCGACACGGCGAGCTACCCGAAGCTCCCCCCGGGCAAGTACATCTTCCAGGCGCGTTGCGCGGCGTCGGGGGGCGAGGTTTCGCAGTCCATCTCCGTTCCTGTCGAGATCGTTCCCGCGTTGTGGCAGCGCACCTCGTTCCGGCTTCTCCTGGCCGCCCTCACCCTCGGCGCCGTGGCCGCGGCGCTCTTCCGGAGGCAACGGCAGCTGGGAGCCCGCACGATGGAGCTGGAACGACTCGTGGAAACGAGGACGACCGAGCTTGCCATCGCGGCCGAAGAGATGCACCGCATCTCCATCACCGACCCGCTCACGGGCATGCGCAACCGCCGCGACTTCGAGCAGCGGATCTCGCAAGACCTGGCCGTGACGGCGCGGGCCGTGGCGCGAACGAAAAGCGCCCCGCCCGGATCCGCGCGCAGCCTCTCGCTCGCTCTGCTGCTGATCGACATCGATCAGCTCAAGAGGGTGAACGAGACCTACGGCAAGGAGGCGGGAGACGCTGTGCTGCGCGGCTTCGCCACCTCCATCCAGCGCGCCATCCGAGACAGCGACACTCTCTTTCGCTGGGGCGGAGACGAATTCCTGCTCGTCGCCCGCCAGACAGAGCCCGCGCAGGTGAAGGTGCTGGTCGAGCGCCTGCGCCAATCGGTGGCGCGCGAGGGGCTCGAGCGCGGGAACGCGGGGCAGATCGTCACGTGCTCGATCGGCTACACGGTGTACCCCTTCTCCGTGGAGGCACCCTGGACCTATGGCTCGACCGATCTCCTGGCGATCGCCGCGCAGGCGCTCACGCAGGCGAAGAGCCGCGGGGGGAACGCCTCCGTGGGGTTCTGTCCGGCGCACGCCACGTTCACGCACGAGCAGCTGGCGCAGATCAAGCAGCAGGCGTCCGCGGCCGCTCGCGCCGGGCTGGTGACGATCGAGTCCGATCTGACCGACGTCGGCTGAACGGCGCGCGGCGGGTCGCGACTGCGAACCCGTTAGGAATGTCCCCGCCCGTTGTTCCTCCGCGTGGTAATTTCGTTTCATGCCTCACGCTGTCGGTCGAAACATCCCGCGCGTCGACGGGCCCGCCAAGGTCACCGGTCAGGCCCTTTACGTGGACGACGAGACACGACCCGGTGTGCTGCGCGGCGCGACTCTCCGGAGCGCGCTGGCCCGCGGACGCTTGCGGAGCATCACGCCCGACCCCGCTTTCGACTGGAGCGGCATCACGCTCGTCACGTCCGAGGACGTCCCGGTCAACGTCGTCATGCTCATCGAGGAGGACCAGCCGGTGCTGGTACCGATCGGCGGCGAGATCCGTCATCAGTACGAGCCGATCGCCCTGCTCGCCTGCGAGGATCCGCTGCGCCTCGCCCGCGCGCTGCGTCATCTGAAGGTCGAGGTCGAGCCCATCCCGCCCGTGCTGGGCATGGACGCCTCGGTCGCGCTCTTCGACGTCATCTACGGGAAAGACAACGTGATGAAGCGCTTCACGATCCGCAAGGGCGACGCCGAGTCGGCGCTGGCTTCGTGCGAGGTCGTCGTGCGCGGCACCTACGACGTGCACCACCAGGAGCAGCTCTACATCGAGCCGCAGGGCGTGATGGCCTGGTGGGCCGACGGGCACGCATTCCTCACCGGCTCGCTGCAGTGCCCCTTCTATGTCCAGAAGGGAATCAAGAAGACCTTCTCGCTGCACGATGACGTCATCGACGTGACGCAGAGCGTCACCGGCGGCGGCTTCGGCGGCAAGGAGGAGTACCCCACGATCCTGTCGCTGCACGCGCTGCTCCTCGCGCGCAAAAGCGGCCACGCCGTCAAGATGATCTACGACCGGCAGGAAGACATCGAGGCGACCACGAAGCGGCATCCCGCGCGGATGTCGATCGCCAGCGGCTGTGATCGCGACGGCACCCTGCGTGCCGTGACGATCGACGTGCTGATGGACGGCGGCGCGTACGTGACGCTCACTCCCGTCGTGCTCTCGCGCGGCGCGCTGCATGCCGCCGGCGCCTATCGCTGGGAGCACGTGCTCATCGAGGCGCGCGCCGTGGCCACGAACACGCCGCCGAACGGCGCGTTCCGCGGCTTCGGCGCGCCGCAGACCATCTGGGGGATGGAGCGGCACCTCGACCGTGTCGCGCGCGAGCTCGGGATCGACCCCCTCGACCTCAAAGAGAAGAACGTGCTGCGCCTCGGCGACACCACCGCCACGGGCCAGATCCTCCGCGAATCGGTCGGCGTGCAAGAGTGCATCGACGAGGCGCGCGCCGCGAGCGATTACGCCGCCAAGCGCGCGTCCCTCGGGAAGCCCCTTCTCGAGAATGGCGCCCGCATCGCGCGCGGCATCGGCGCCAGCGTCTTCATGCACGGAGCGGGCTTCACCGGCTCGGGCGAGCGCCGCATGAAGGGGCGCGTCGCGCTCGATCTCCTGGGCGACGGCCCCGCTCCCCGCATCCTCATCCGCTCGGCCTCCACTGACATCGGGCAGGGCACCGAGACCGTTTTCCGGCAGATCGCCGCGAGCGCGCTCGGGCTGCCGATCGACCGCATCGACGTCCTCAATCCCTCCACCGCGCGCGTGCCGGACTCTGGTCCGACGGTCGCGTCGCGGACCGTGATGGTGGTGGGCTCGCTCGTCGAGAACGCTGCGCGCGAGCTGTGCACCTTGATCGAGAAGGAACGCGCGTCGGGCGGCGGCAGCTTCGACGAGGCCGCGGCCCGCCTGATCGAGCGCGACGGCGTCCTCACCTCCGAGAAGGTCTACGAACCACCGCCGGGCCTCTTCTTCGACGAGGAGACCTACACCGGCGACGCCTACCCCGTGTTCGGCTGGGGCTGCGACA
>JBDSFL010000172.1:0-12592 GCA_039919545.1 Thermoanaerobaculia bacterium
CGAGCCGCCGCTGCAAGAAGGAGATGGAAGCCATCTTCTCGCGCACCACGAGGCGCGCGGCCTGGTCGTACATGGGGTCGTTGTCGTCGGCGCTGGCGCGTCCGCCGCGCGCGGCCTCGGCCGCCGCTTCGCGGTCCACCGTCACGCTCTCGTCGTACAACGGCTTCCCCTGCTTCTTCAAGAAGCGGCAGATTTCTTTCGTCTCGTCGCCGCCGATGAAGCCGCCGTGCACGCGCATCAGGTACGACGTGCCAGGCGCCAGGAACAGCATGTCGCCCTGTCCGAGCAGCGCCTCCGCGCCCATGGAATCGAGGATCGTGCGCGAATCGATTCGCGTGCGCGTGGTGTACGACACGCGGCACGGGAGATTCGCCTTGATGGTGCCTGTGATGACGTCGACCGAAGGGCGCTGGGTGGCGAGGATGAGGTGGATGCCGATGGCGCGGGCTTTCTGGGCCAGACGCGCGACCGATTCCTCGATCTCGCGCGGCGCGGTCATCATCAGGTCGGCAAGCTCGTCGATCACGATGACGATGAAAGGCATCGGCGCGATCACGCCGTTCTCGCCCGTCTTGAACTTGTCGCCCAGCTTCTCCTTGACCTCGTCGTACGAGCGCGGGTCGCGGATGGCGGCGTTGTATTGCTCGATGTTGCGCACACCGGGCCACTCGGAGAGCAGCTTGTAGCGCCCTTCCATCTCGTCGACCGCCCACTTCAGGGCATTGGCGGCTTTCTTCGGATCGATGATGACGGGGACGAGGAGGTGCGGCAGGTCCTCGTAGTCCTTCATGTCGTTCATCTTCGGGTCGACGAAGATGAACTTCACCTCGTCGGGCCTCGCCTTGTAGAGGATCGACGTGATCATGCCGTTCAGGCCGACGCTCTTCCCCGCGCCTGTCATACCGGCCACCAGGAGATGGGGCATGCGCGCGAGGTCGGCCACCACGGGCTCGCCCTGCACGTCGATGCCGAGGGCGATCGTGAGGAGCGAGGGCGACTTGCGGAACTTGTCGCTCTCGATCACGTCGCGCAGCGCGATGACGTCGCGGTTGCGGTTGGGCACCTCGATGCCCACCGCCGCACGCCCCGCGATGCGCTCGATGCGCACCTTCTCGGCCGCGAGCGCGAGCGCCAGATCGTTCTCGAGGCCGGCGATGCGCGCCACTTTCACGCCGGACGCGGGCTTGAACTCGTAACGCGTGACGACGGGCCCTGGGGTATAGGCATCGACGATGCCCTCGACGCCAAACTCGATGCACTTGGACGAGATGAGCTCCATGGTCTGCCGGAACTCCTCGCGATCCTTGTCGCGGTCACGCTTGGGCGCGGGACGCAGGAGCTTCTCGGGAGGGAAGACCCAGTTGCCCGCGTCCTTCGCGGCCGGGAATGGCAGCACGCGCTGCGGCGTCTCAGGTGCCTTCGTGATCTGCGCGGGGCGCGCGATGGGGCGCTGCGCGTCTGCCGCCTTGGCGGCTTCGCGGAGGGAGGCCGACGAGATGCGGTTCGTGGACGAAACCGGAGACGCTGTCCCCTCGTCGTCACCCGCCTCCACCGCGGCGGCTCCCGCCTTCTGGATCGAGAAGCGCCCGACCCCGCTCTTCTCGCGCACGCGGAGCGTGGCGATGGAAGGAATGTAGACGACCTCGGCACCGGGCTCGTCCACGCTCTCCTCGGGGGGATTCACCTTCTCGTCGCGTGCCCGCTCGAGGTGCTTCTTCACCACGTCGCGGCGCTGCTTTTCCTTCTGCTCCGATTCCTTCTTCCGCTCTTTCTCCAGCGTGCGCCCGCGCCACCACCCCGACAGGCGGATGAGCGTGGTCCGGATCGTGGCCTCGAGCGACAGCGAGGTCGAGAGGAGCACGCCGATGAGAAGCCCCGCGAGGAGGATGATCGCGGCACCGGGCCCGTTCACGGCGTTGATCAGCGCGTTGCCCAGGAGGTCGCCGACGAAGCCGCCGCCGTCCAGCCCGCCGCCGAAGAAACGCGGACGCCCGAAAATGAGGTGCGCCAGCGGCGCGAGCGTGAAGAACACGAGCACGAGGCCGACCGCGCGCAGGCGCGTGGCGCCGATGGGCCGAGACTGGAAGCGCCGCACGCCGATCCCGAAGAGGGCGAGGGGAAGCACCAGCGAGGCGAAGCCGAAGAACTGGAAGGTGCCGTCGGCGTAGCTCGCCCCGAGGCGCCCCGCCCAGTTTTTCGGGCGCACGGCCGGGTCGGCTACGGAAGAGAAGAGGGAGGGATCGGAGGGCTGGTAGGAAACGAGGGCGCAAAGGAAGAGCAGGCCCGCGGCGAGAATCAGGATGCCCAGGAACTCGTTACGCCGCCGCACGAGCTCGCTGGGCGGCTCGACGGGGCGGGTGTTGCGCACGACGGGTGACGCCATCAGAGCGGGGGCGCGACGGCCAGAAAGAGGCCGAGAGCCGCGCAGTAGATGGCGAACGGAAGGAGGTGCATCTTGACGACGAGCCGAAGAAGCGCGCCCACCGCGAAGTAGCCGATGACCGCAGCGACGAACATGCCGACGAGGTACACGGGAATCGCACCCGGCGTCGAGAACGTCTCGGGGTTGTGGCGGTACGCGTGCCAGTTCTCGACGAGGGCGGCGGCCAGGATGGTGGGAATCGAGAGCAGGAACGAATACTCGGCAGCGGCCTCGCGTGACATGCCGCTGAAGAGCCCGACGGAGATCGTGTTGCCCGACCGCGAGAAGCCGTGCAGAACGGCCGATGCGGACTGGCAGATGCCCACGAGCGCCGCGCTGCGCACCTTCATCTCGCCGAGCGGCTGCCCGCCGTCGCCGCGCCGCTTGCCGACGACCTGGGCGATCAGCAGGAGCACGGCGGTGCCGATGAGAGCGAAGCCGATGCGACGAAAGTCGGACATCCCCTCGACGGCGAGCTTCTTGAGCGGCAGCGTGACCGCGCCCGTGAGCGCGACCGAGAGGAGCAGCAGCCCCGCGAGCCGGCGAGAAGCGCGGCGCTCCACGTCGTCCGCGGAGAAGATGCCCCGGGCCGTCGATACGATGCGCTGACGGAAGAAGAGCGTGACGGCGGCGAGCGTGCCGACGTGGAGCAGCACGTCGAACAGGATGCCGGGCTGGGAAAAGCCAGGCATGTAGTGCTGTGCCAGCGCCAGGTGCGCCGTGGAGGAAACCGGGAGAAATTCAGTCAAGCCCTGCACCACGCCGAGCAGAATCGCCTGGATGAGGGTGACTGACATCAAGGGATTGTAGCAACCCTCGATGAGAAAACGGCGTTTCGAGAGGGAACGGTGAGCCGTTCAGGCGTCTTCGGCAGACGCCTCGGGCTGGGCCTGAGAGCGTCCCGGAGCGCCGAGATGCGGAACCAGCGCGCGGAACTCGTCGAGCCCCAGCGTCTCGGCGCGCACCGTGAAGGGCCACCCGACCTGCTCCACTGCCTCGCGGGCGCGGTCTTTTCCCCACAACGGAGAGAGCGCGTTCACGAGCGTCTTGCGCCGCGACGTGAAGCCCGCGGAGGCCACCTTCAGCGCGGCTTCCGTACCTTCCGCCGGCTGCCGCGGCACCAGCTCGATGACCGTGGACTGCACCTGCGGCGGCGGCACGAAGTTCCCGCGTCCCACGTCGAATAGCTTGCGCGCCGTGGCGAACGCGCCGATGTCGACGGTGAGAAATCCGTAGGCGTCGCCGCCCGGAGGCGAGGTGATGCGATCGGCCACTTCCTTCTGCACCATGGCGACGATGCGCGAGAAGAGGTCGGGCCGCCTCACGAACGAACGCAGCATCGGCGTGGCGGATTCGTACGGAAGGTTTCCGACGAGCGGTACCGGCGGCGCGGCGCCGATCTCCTCGAGCGCGGCGCCCATGTCGGCCTTCAGCACGTCGAGCCGCTTCAGGAAGAACGTGCGCTCCTCGAGCTCGAGCAGCAGGTCGGTGGCGAGCTTCGGATCGATCTCGAAAGCCAGCACGCGCAGGCCGCGATCGAGGAGCGGGCGGGTGAGGGCTCCCTTGCCCGGGCCGATCTCCACCACCGTCTCGCCTTCCCTCGCCCCGAGAGCGTCGAGAATTTTTTCGATGATCGCGGCGTTCTGAAGGAAATGCTGCCCGAACCGGGGTCGAACGCGCCCTTGGCTTGACGCTTTCACGCCCTCCACCCTACCATCGAAAGCGGGTGCCCGACCCGTCGAGAAAGGAAACGAGAATGTCCGCAAATGTCATGGAGCTGACCGAGAGCTCCTTCGAGACCGAGGTTCTGAAGAGCACCAAGCCCGTGCTGGTCGATTTCTGGGCCGTCTGGTGCGGCCCGTGCCGTCAGGTGGGTCCCATCGTCGAGTCGCTGGCCGAGAAGTGGGGAGACAAGGTCTCCGTGGTCAAGGTGAATGTGGACGACGTTCCCTCCGTGGCCGAACGCTACGGAATCATGTCGATCCCGACGCTGATGCTCTTCAAGGGCGGTCAGGTCGTCGAGCGGGTCGTGGGCGTGTCACCCCAGGCATCGCTCGAGAAGAAGTTCGAGACTCATCTCGCATAGGTTCTGCTGCTCCTATTTCGCGGTGACTGGCTCGGGGCCCGGCAGGATTCGCCGGGCCACCGGGCCCTCGGGTGAATCCTCGAAGAGCACGCGGACGCGGTTTCCCGTCTTCAGCTTCGGCACGCGGATCACCGTGTCCGCGTCGATGCGGAAGACGCGCCCCGCCTGTCCCAGCTCGGCCACGATGACGTACTGGTTCGCCTCGTAGCGCAGGCACGAGCCTGCGGCGCGCTGGAACGGGATCGGGGTGGGCGTGGGGACGGGCGTGATCTTCGGAACCGGCTTGCGCTTCTTCGCCTTCTTCGCCGCCCCCTCGAGGCCGAAGGTGCCGGTCGCCGCGATGACGATCAGCGCGACGATCAACAGGCGTAAGGGGGTGCGGCTCCTCATCGGATCGAGGATAGCCGACGTGTCGCGATTCGCTCAGGCATTCGACTTGCTCTGACCCTATCGCACGGGGAGAGGAGATGCCGAATCGGCGCCTTCCCTTGCAAGTTTCGAGCGGAAGGGACGAGGACCTGAATCAGATGACAAGCACCACCCCCCTGACCGAGGCTCCTTCTTCGATTCCCGCCGGCTTCGATCCGGCTGCCCTCACCGAGAAGATCCGCGAGAAGTCGCTGCTCGTCTCGGCGCTGCTGGCCGAGATGCGCAAGGTCATCGTGGCACAGGGGCCCCTGATCGAGCGGCTCGTGATCGGCCTCCTCGCGGACGGGCACCTCCTCCTCGAAGGCGTACCGGGCCTCGCGAAAACGCTCGCGGTCAAGACGCTCGCCAAGGGGCTCGACTGCTCGTTCTCTCGCATCCAGTTCACCCCCGACCTCCTGCCCGCCGACCTCATCGGCACGCTCGTGTTCAACCCGAAGTCCCAGGAGTTCGTCACCCGGCGCGGGCCCGTGTTCGCGAACCTCGTGCTGGCCGACGAGATCAATCGCGCACCCGCCAAGGTGCAGTCGGCCCTGCTCGAGGCGATGCAGGAACGGCAGGTCACCATCGGCGATTCCACGTCGCCGCTCCCGGATCCGTTCCTCGTGCTCGCCACCCAGAACCCCATCGAGCAGGAAGGCACGTACCCGCTGCCGGAAGCCCAGGTCGATCGCTTCCTCATGAAGCTGAAGGTCGGCTACCCCAGCAAGGCCGACGAACGCCAGATCCTCGACCGCATGGGCGATTCCAGCGAGGCGTCTCTCTCGGCCACCGTGCGCCCGGTGCTCACGCCCGAGCAGATCCGCGAGCTGCGCGTCCTGGTGCGGCGCCTCTACGCCGACGAGCGCATCAAGAACTATCTCGTCGAGCTCGTGGCCGCCACGCGCGACCCGAAGGCCTACGGCCTCTCGGATCTCACCGACTTCATCTCTTACGGCGCCTCCCCGCGCGCCACCCTCGCGCTGCTCTCGGCCGCGCGCGCCCACGCGTTCCTGCAGGGCCGCGGCTACATCGTGCCGGAAGACGTGAAGGACATCGCCCCCGACGTGCTGCGCCACCGCGTGCTGCTGAGCTACGAGGCCGAAGCCGAGAACGTGACGAGCGATCAGGTGATCTCACGCATCCTCGAACGGGTCGAGGTGCCGTGAGGAAACCGGGCGCCAGGGTCTGAGTCCGGAGCATCCGATGCTGCCGCGCGACATGGTCAAGAAGATCCACCGCATCCGGATCCGGACGAACCGGCTCGTGGATGCCGGTCTGGGCGGGGAGTACCACTCGGTCTTCCGCGGTCGCGGGATGGAGTTCTCCGAGGTGCGCGAATACGTTCCCGGCGACGACGTGCGCTCGATCGACTGGAACGTCACCGCGCGCACGGGCACGCCGCACATCAAGAAGTTCGTCGAGGAGCGCGACCTCACCGTCCTGCTCGTCCTCGACGTGTCGGCCTCGCAGGCCTTCGGCTCCCGCGTCGTCACCAAGCGCGAGCTGATGGCCGAGCTGTCGGGCCTCCTCGCCTTCGCGGCCGTGAAGAACAACGACCGCGTCGGCGCGCTGCTCTCGTCCGACCGGCTGGAGCGCTACATCCCGCCACGCAAGGGCGTGGATCACGCTCTCACGATCGTCCGCGAGGCGCTGTCGCTGAAGCCGGTGGGTCGCGGCACGAACCTGGCGCTCGCGCTGCGAAATGCCTCGGCCCTCCTGAAGCAGCGCTCGGTCGTCTTCGTGATCTCGGACTTCCTCGACACCAGCTACGAGAAGCCGATCAAGATCCTGCGCAAGCGCCACGACGTGGTCGCCATCCCCCTCACCGATCCTGCTGAAGAGTCGCTGCCGTTGAAGGGCCTCGTGCGCCTGCGCGATGCCGAGACGGGCGCGACACGCGTCTTCGACGCGGCCGATCCGGATTTCCGGAAGGCCTGGGGGCACCGACTCCTGGGCGCCGGCCAGCGCGAGCCGCGCGAGGTGTTCAAGAGCGCGGGAATCGATTCCATTCCGCTCCGCACCGACGAGGCCTACGAGCGCCCGCTCGTGCGCTTCTTCCAGGAGCGCGAGCGGCGCAAGGGAGCGGGGCGATGAGAACGGAGATGCGAACGCGAATGAAAACGCGCTCCTTCACCGTCGTGCTGGGGGTCGCCTTCTTGGCGTTGGCAACGAAGGCCGCTGTGGCGCTTGCGGCGACAGCCCAAGCCGCGCCGCCACCCGTCTTCAGCGTCACCGTGGACAAGACGAACGTTTCGCTCGGCGACCGCGTGATCGCGAACTACTCCGCCCGCATTCCGCCCGGCTCCTCCATCGAGATCGAAGCGCTCGTGACGCCGGCCCCCGCCGCTGACGCGCCTCCGGGCGGCGGCCCCGTGCTGGAGTTCGAGAAGCCGCTGCCGGCCCTCCTCGAGAAGGGCAAGACGGCCGCAGACGTCGTCACCTGGCGGCAGGCCGTCGCGTTCACCCCGTTCACTTCCGGCGCCATCACGGTGCCGGGCCCCCGCTTCGTCTTCGTCGCCGCCGATGGCGAGAGGACGCCGATCCGGCCCGACGCGGTCGTCATCACCGTCGCCTCGCGCCTGCCCGCGGCCCAGAAGCCCGAAGCGCTCTCGCCCAAGGCCGACCGTCCCGCGCGCATCCCCGTGCTCGGGCCGTGGTTCTGGGGATCCATCGCGCTCGCGGCGCTGCTCCTCACCGCAGCCATCATCTGGTTCGTGCGCCGGCGACGCCGCGTCCAGGCGATCGCCGAAGCCGCCGGCGTGCCGGCGCTCGCGCCCGGAGCCGAGCTGCTGCTGGCGCTCGAGCGGCTCACCCGAGACGCAGACGTCCTCGGCGGCGACCCGCGCGAGTTCTATTCGGCGCTCACGCATTCCGTGAAGCGCTACCTCGAGCGCCGCCTGAACGAGCCCGTGCTCGAATGGACCACGTTCGAGACGGTGCGTCGCCTGCGCGAGCGCGGCACGGAATTTCCCCGCCATCTCGGCCTCCCCGAGCTCCTGGCCGGCGCGGACCAGGTGAAATTCGGCAAGGGCTCGTCCACGCGTGAGGAAGCCCGCCGCAACCTCGATCGCGCCCGCCAGCTCCACGACCACCTCGAGGCCCTGATGCAGAAGAGTGAAGCGGCCGCGTCAGCCGCCGGCCCCTCAGCTCCCGTTCCCAGCTCGGCCACCCTTTCCGCGGGAGAGCGCTCATGACGTGGCTCAAGACGCTCGTCCTTCAGCTGATCCCGCCCGGTCTCTCCTTCAAGGATCCGGCCTTCCTCTGGCTCCTGCTCCTCATTCCTCTCGCCATCGCGCTCCGCATCGCGCGGGAGAAGAAAGGCGACGGCGCGTTCCTCGTCCCCACGCTCGCGCGCGTCGCGAGCCTGCGCCCTACCTGGCGGGTCCGGTTCCGGCACCTCCCCTTCATCCTCGCCACCCTCGGCTACGTCGGGCTCGTGGCCGCGCTCGCCCGCCCGCGCCTCGGCCTCGAGCGAACGGAATCGTGGACGGAGGGAGTCGACATCTTCATCGCGCTCGACGCCTCGGGCTCCATGGCCGCCGAGGACTTCAAGCCGAAGAACCGCTTCGCCGTCGCGAAGATCTGCGCGCGAAACTTCATCGAGGGGCGCACCAGCGACCGCATCGGCCTCCTCGTGTTCGCCGGGCGCTCGCGCACCGTCACGCCCCTCACCACCGATCGCTCGATGGTGCTCGACCGCCTCGCGAACCTGAAGCTGGGCGATCAGGGCGACGGCACGGCCATCGGCATGGCGCTCGGGAATTCCCTCGCGCGGCTGAAGCCCTCGAAGGCGAAATCGAAGATCGTCATCCTCGTCACCGACGGCGGGAACAACGCGGGCGAGATCGACCCCGACACCGCCGCCTCGCTCGCCAAGGCGCTCGACGTGCGGGTCTACACGATCGGCGTCGGCACCTCCGATGGGCCCGTCGAGATCCCGATCCCGATCAAGGATCCCGAGACGGGGCGCGTGCGCGAGCAGCGTGTGAAGGCCAACGTCGACGTGGACGAGAAGCTGCTGGCGCGCATCGCCACCGGCACCCACGGACGCTTCTTCCGCGCGACCGATTCCCAGGGACTGGCCGATACGTTCGCGGCCATCGACACGCTCGAGAAGAGCCAGATCAAGACGACCAAGTACACGCGCTGGCGCGAGGTGTTTCCGAACGCGCTCACCCCCGCGGCGCTCTGCCTCGGGCTCTCGGCCCTGCTCGCGGCCTTCGCGTTCCCGGTGACCCCGCGATGAGCGCGGCAATCGACGTGCTGACGAACGTGCAGGCCATCAAGGGCCTCGAGACGCTCCGTTCCAACTTCGGCGCGCCGAAGCTCCTGCTTCTCACCCTGGGCGCCGCGGCGCTGCTCGCGGTCGGGCACCACCTGCTGCAGAAGCGTTCGCGGCGCCGTCGCGAGACGCTGGTCGATCCGGCCCTGGCCCAGCGCGCCCGGCTCCTGCCCGCGCTCCCCATGCGTGGGGTATCGCTACTCTTGGCCCTGCTGGCGCTGCTCGGTGTGGGCGCCGCCCTCGCGCGTCCGCGCTGGGGCGACCGCATGGAGAAGGCCGAACGGCGGGGCGCGGATGTGGTTCTCCTCATGGACACGTCCTCCTCCATGCGCGCGACCGACGTCTCGCCGTCGCGCTTCATCCTGGCGCGCCAGGCGGCCGCGTCGTTGCTCGACCGCCTCGCGGGAGACCGCGTCGCGCTCGTGGCGTGTGAAGGCGAAGCGCAGACGCTGGTGCCGCTCACCCTCGACATGGCCGCCGCCGGCCTCTTCCTCGATGCGCTCGAGCCCGGCATCGGCGCCAAGCCCGGCACCTCGCTCGCCGCCGGCCTCAACACGGTGGCCGAGCTGTTTCCGGGCGCCGCGGGCGGGAAGAGCTGCGTCGTCATCTCCGACGGCGAGGATCTTGAAGGGGGCGTGGATGCGGCCATCGAGAAGGCCCGCGGCGAAGGCATCGTCGTCCACACCGTCTTCGTCGGCGCGCAGAAGGGGGGCGGCGCGCCCGTCCCCGAGCTCGACGCGGCGGGCCGGCAGACCGGCTACAAGTCCGACGACAGCGGCCAGGCCGTTCTCTCCAAGCCCAATCCCGATCTCCTGCGCAAGCTCGCCTCGGCCACCGGCGGCACGTTCTCGATCGTCTCCCCCGGCAAGACCGACCTCGACGGCGTCGCCGCCGCCATCGACCGCGCCGCGCGCCGGCCGCTGACCGAGGTGCTCGTGACGAATCGCGAGGAGCGCTTCCAGCTCCCGCTCGGCGTCGCGGTCGCGGCCATCGGCCTGCTGCTGCTCGGCGCCGGGGCGCTCCCCCGCTTCGGGGCTGCGGCGCGCTCGGCGCGTGCCGCGCGCTCGGCCGCGGGCATTGTCGCGCTGGTGTTCTTCGCCGCGGCCGGTTCGGCTCACGCTCAGCCCGGCCCGGGCGGTGTGGCTCCTGCTCTTCCGCAGGTCACGCCCACGCCGGAGCCACCGCGCGGAATCGTCCAGAAGCTCGCCGCGCGCCCTCCGTTCACCACGGCCCGCAGCGAGGCCAAGGCCGGCAAGACCGCCCTCGAGCAGAAGAAGAACGCGGAAGCGGTGGAGCATTTCCAGAAGCAGCTCGCGCTGAAGCCCGACGATCCGACCGGCGCGTACAACCTGGGCTCGGCGTTCTCGCGCGCCGGGAACGAGCCGGAGGCCATCGCCTCGCTCGAGAAGGCGAAGAAGAGCGGCAAGCGGGATCTCGCGGCCGACGCGGCCTACAACGCGGGAGAGACGTATTTCCGCGCCAAGAAATTTCCCGAGGCAGCCCAGGCGTTTCGCGATTCGCTCCGCGCGCGGCCGGGCGATCCCGAGGCCTCGTACAACTACGAGCTCTGCCTGCGCCGTGCCGAAGAGGAAGAGAAGAAGAAGCAGCAGCAGCCCAAGCCCGATCCGAAGAAGTCGCCGCAGGACGGCGGCGCCAAGCCCACCCCCACTCCCGGCCCCTCGCCCACTCCCTCCCCGGGTCCCGGTGGAGAGGAGAAGAAGAAGCAGGAGCAGAAGGAGAAGGAGGAGCGCGAGTTCGAGTCGAAGGCCAACATGAGCCGTGAAAAGGCCGACCAGCTGCTGAAGGCGATCGCGCAATCCGACCTCGAGGAGCAGAAGAAGAAGATCGCCGAGCAGAAGAGCAAACGGCGCGTCTCGAGGGACTGGTGATGCGCGCGCGGCCGTCTCGTCGCGGCCACCTCCTCGCCGCGTGCGGCGTCGCGCTCGGGCTCCTGATCCAGGCGGCGAGCCCCGTTCTCGCCGCCGAGCAGGAACCCACGGTCGCCGTCTTCGTCGACCGGCCGCGTCCGTCGGCCAGCGACACCGTTCACCTCACCTATACCTTCTCCGGATCGGGCACGGGCGGGAAGATCGGCATGCCCTCGAGCCTGCCGCTCAAGAACCTCACCGTGGTGGCGGGGCCGTCCTCCTCGACGAAGATCACGTTCATCAACGGCGACATCCAGCGCTCGACCTCGCTCACGTATTACCTCCGTCCCAGCGGGCCCGGGAACGCCGAGGTGGGTGAGACGACCTGGATCGTGGGCGACAAGACCATCAAGGCCGCCGCATCCGTGCTCGAGGTGGGGGCGGCCCGGCAGCCGGGTCCCGGCATCGCCGAGGACGAGCAGCAGCAGCAGCCGGACGATCCGTTCGATGCGTTCTTCCGTCCGCGGCGCCGCGCGCCGAACCCGCAGACGACCGCCGCGCGCCGCGAGGCGATCATCGAGTTCGTCGCCACGCCCGACCGCACGACGGCCTACGTGGGTGAAGAGGTGGCGATCCACTACGAGCTCGTGACGCAGGCCGACATCGAGGGGCTTGAATTCGTGGAGCCTCCGAAATATCCCGGCCTCTGGGCGGAAGACCTCGAGAAGCCCGAGAAGCCGGTGGGGCGACGGGACGTCTACGACAACCGGCCCGTCACGCGCTTCACGCTCCTGAAAAAATCGGTCTCGGGCCTCGCCCCGGGCACGATCAGCCTGCCCGCGGCGAAAGTCCGCCTCGCGGTCCGCACGGCCGGCGATCCGTTCGCCGATCCGTTCAGCTTCATGCAGCGCCAGGTGGTCGAGCGGGCCACGAAACCGATCAACCTGAAGATCCTCGCCATCCCGGGACGCAAGGACTTCAAGGGGCCCGTGGGCCGCTTCGACGTGACGGCGCGGCTCGACCGCACGCGCGTGAGCGCGGGAGACGCCGTCACGCTGAAAGTCCGCATCGCCGGAAACGGGAATCTGCGCACGGCCACCGAAGCTCCGCAGATCTCGATTCCGAACAGCAGGCTCTACCCGCCGACGCGCATCGGGGATCCCGCCGGCAAGGCGGGCCGGCAGGGAGCCTTCGCCGAATGGGATTACGTGCTCGTGCCGAATGCGGCCGGGGCGCTCACGATTCCGGCGATCTCGATGGAGGTCTTCGATCCGTCGGAGAAGAGGATCGTGGCGAAGAGCTCCTCGCCGATCACGTTGATCGTCGATCGGGCAGTCGAAGCGGCCCTTCCGGCTCCGGCCACGGCCACGGCTTCTGGCGTCCCGGCCACGGAGGGCTCCGCGCTCACGACGTCTCCGGCTCCGGCGTCGACATCGGGGGCCGCCGTCACCGAAGCCGCGCCGGATCCGAAGGCGACGCCCGCTCCTGCCGCGGGTCCCGTTAAGGCCGGCCCGGCGACGCCGAAG
>JBDSFL010000181.1:0-10953 GCA_039919545.1 Thermoanaerobaculia bacterium
AAGCAGAACCGCGCGCTCGCGACCGTCGTCGCGGGTCTCTCCATCGCGATGGGCATGATCATCGCCGCCTCGATGCTCGGCTGAAGCCGTGACGATCGCGCTGTACGCCTCGCTGTTCATGGTCGCCACGTGCGGGCTCATCTACGAGCTCGTGGCCGGCACCATCGCGAGCTACCTGCTCGGCGACACGGTCACGCAGTTCTCGCTCGTGATCGGCGTCTACCTCACGTCGCTGGGGCTGGGGGCGTGGCTCTCGCGCTTCGTGCAGCGCGGCGTGGCGCGCCGCTTCGTGGAGGCCGAGATCGCGGTGGCCTTCCTGGGCGGCCTCTCGGCACCGATCCTCTTTCTCGCCTTCTCGGCGCCTCGCTACTTCCCGCCGGTCTTCTTCTCCGTGGTGGTCGCCATCGGCACGCTCGTGGGGCTGGAGATCCCGCTCATGCTCCGGCTCCTGAAGCACGCGGTGGCCTTCAACGAGCTGGTGGCCCAGGTGCTCACGTTCGACTACCTCGGCGCGCTGCTGGCATCCGTTCTCTTCCCGCTTTTCTTCGTCCCCAAGCTGGGCCTGGTGCGCACGTCGATCGTGTTCGGGCTCCTGAACGCGGCGGTCGCGTTCGCCTCGATCCGCCTCTTCCGCGATCGCATCGGTGCGGCGCGCGGGCTCGTCGTCAAGGCGTCCATCGTGACCGTCATCCTCCTCGCGGGTTTCATCCTGGCCGACCGGCTCACGAATTTCGCGGAGGAGGCGCAGTACGCCGACGAGGTGGTCATGGCGAGGACCTCGGCGTACCAGCGCATCGTGCTCACCAAGAACCGCGCGGGCTTCCAGCTCTTCCTGAACGGGCACCTGCAATTCTCGTCGGTGGACGAGTACCGCTACCACGAGGCGCTCGTGCACCCGGCCTTCGCGCTGCGCCCTCGGGCCGAGCGAATCGCCGTGCTCGGCGGGGGCGACGGCCTGGCCGTGCGCGAGATCCTGAAACACCCTTCCGTCAAATCGATCACGCTCATCGACCTCGATCCCGCGATGACCGAGATGGCGCGGCGCCACCCGCTCGTGAGCCGGCTGAACGCGGGCTCGCTGCTCTCGCCGAAGGTCACGGTCGTGAACGACGACGCAATGCAGTGGCTCGAGAAGGGGACCGGCCTCTTCGACCTCGTCTTCGTCGACTTCCCCGATCCGAACAACTTCGCGCTCGGCAAGCTCTACACCACGCGCTTCTATTCGATCCTGAAGAGTCGCCTGGATCCCGAAGGGGTCTTCGCCGTGCAGTCCACCTCGCCGCTCTTCGCACGCCGCTCCTTCTGGATCATCAACGAGACGATCAAGGCCGCCGGGTTCCAGACGCGTCCGTATCACGTGAGCGTTCCCTCGTTCGGCGAGTGGGGCTACGTGCTCGCCTCCCCCGCTCCCATTCCCGTTCCCACACGGCTCGCGCTATCGCTCCGATCGATCTCGACGACGACGCTGCCGAGCCTCTTCGATTTCGGCCCCGACATGAGCCCGCTCCCCTCACCCGTGAACCGCCTCGACAACCAGGTCCTCGTGCGCACGTACGAGAGCGAGTGGAAAAAGTACGACTGAGCCCTTGAAACCCTCGCGCCGCGATGCGCTCGTCGCCCTCGCCGGCCTTCCGGCTCTCGTCGCCCTGGGCGGAGCCGCCGCGCGCTGCGGCAAGAAGCCCGCGCGCGGGCTCGCGTTCGAGGGCGAGATCGTGGGGGGCTCGTCGGCCCTCGGACACCGGCTCCGCACGGGCGAGCTGCTCGCGCGTCCCGTCGTCCGGCGCGAGAGGGTGTCGACCGCGATCCTCGGAGCCGGAGTGTCGGGCCTCTCGGCGGCCTGGACGCTTTCGCGCGCGGGGGACGACGACTTCAAGCTCTTCGAGCTCGAGAGCGAGGCGGGCGGGAACGCGCGCTCGGGTCGTAACGCCGCGTCGCAGTATCCGTGGGGCGCGCACTACGTGCCGGTTCCGGTCGCGCCCAATCGCGCGCTCGAGACTCTGCTCGAGCAAGCGGGCGCGCTCGTGGGGCGCCGGCCGGACGGTCGGCCCCAGTGGTCCGAGACCGCGCTCTGCGCCGAGCCTCAGGAACGCCTCTTCTTCCGGGGCACGTGGAGCGAGGGGCTCTTCCCGCGCGCGGCCGCCTCGGCGGACGAGCTGGCCCAGCTGGCGCGCTTCGAGCAGCAGATGCGCCGCTTCGCGGCGGGGCGGGACGAGACGGGGCGACGCCTCTTCACGCTCCCCAGCCGGCTCTCGTCCGTCGATCCGTCCGTCACGGGGCTCGACCGCATCTCCATGCACGACTGGCTGCTGAAGAACCAGTTCACCGCACCGCACCTGCGCTGGTTCGTGGAGTACGGCTGCCGCGACGACTTCGGCTCGAGCCTGAAGCAGACTTCCGCGTGGGCGGGGATTCACTACTTCGCGGCGAGGCTTCCCGGCACGGCCGCGCGGGAAGGAATCGGTGAAGCGGGCACGCACGACGATCCGGACGAGCCCGCCCCGTTCCTGACATGGCCCGAAGGAAACGCCCGCCTCGTGAGCGAGCTGGCCCGCGCGGCTGCCGGACGCATCGTCGCGAACGCGCTCGTGTTCGACATCGAACCCCGCGAGGAAGGCCGCCGCGTGCTGACGCTGCGCTACCTGGACGCGGCGCGCGACGAGGTGGTGGCGGTGGAAGCGGAGGCAGTCGTGTTCGCGCTGCCGAAGTTCATGGCGCGCGGGTTGATCGCTTCCTGGCGCGAAGCGCCTCCCAAATTCCTCGAGGCCTTCGAGTACGTGCCGTGGCTGGTGGCGAACCTCACGCTCACCGGACGACCGCTGGAGCGGGGTTATCCGCTCTCGTGGGACAACGTGATCTACGACTCCTCGTCCCTGGGCTACGTCGTGGCGACGCATCAAGGCGGCGCGGACCGCGGGCCCACCGTCCTCACGTATTACCGCCCGTTCGCCGGTGAAGACGCCCGCGCCGCACGCCGGAAGCTGGAGTCGGCGACGTGGAGCGAGATGGCCCTCGCGGCGCTGGCGGACCTCAGCACCGCGCATCGCGACCTCCCCGGCCTCGTGTCGCGCATCGACGTGTATCGGTGGGGACACGCGATGGCGCGCCCGGCACCGGGCTTTTTCCTGAGCGCCGATCGGGTCGCGGCCGGCAGGTCGTTCCGCGGTGTTCACTTCGCCCACACCGACCTCTCGGGCCTCCCGCTGTTCGAGGAGGCGCAGGATAGCGGCGTCCGCGCGGCCGAGGCGATCCTCACCGAGCGAGCACGCCCGTTCACGTCGCTGCTCCAGACATGACGACGACGACGAGAGACCCCTGGCTCCTCTCGCGCGCCACCGACCTGTGGCTCTTCGGGGGTTCCACGGTCGCCGCGCTGCTGCTGCTCGTCGTCGGCTCCTTCACCGGCGATCTGCGGGGTCCGGCGCCTCCGTGGCTCTTCCTGCTCGCCGTGGTGGGAGTCGACGTCGGGCACGTGTGGGCCACGGGCTGGCGCGTGTATGCCTCGCGCTCCGATCCGAGCGAGCGCACGTTTCTCTACGCGACGATTCCGGTCGCCGCCTACGCCGTGCTCGTGCTGGCGCACGCGATCTCGCCCGCGCTCTTCTGGCGCCTGCTCGCCTACACCGCCGTCTTTCACTTCGTGCGGCAGCAGTACGGCTGGGTCGCGCTCTACCGGAAGAAGAACGGGGAGGGCGAGGAAGCGGACGGGAGCGCGGCGCGCCGCATCGACACCGGCACGATCTACGCAGCCACGCTCGCGCCGCTTGTCTACTGGCACGCGCACCAGCCTCGCGCCTTCAGCTGGTTCATCGCGGGGGATTTCGTGACGGGGCTGCCGGAGAGCGCCGGCACGATCGCGATCGCGCTGTTCGGGATCTCGCTCGTGATCTATGTCGCCAAGGAGATGCTTCGCGCCCGCCGGGGCCTCCCGATCTCGTGGGGAAAGAATCTCGTGATGGCGACGACGATCGTCACCTGGTTCCTCGGCATCGTGGTCCTGAACTCGGACTACGCCTTCACCGTCATGAACGTGCTCGTGCACGGCATCCCGTACTTCGGTCTCGTCCTCGTCACGGGTCGCCGGAGCGCCGCCGCGCGCGTGCGGAGCGGGGAAACCGCCGCTCCGGGTGACCGGGCCCTCGCGAGCGTGCTCCTCTTCCTGCTGCCTCTCCTGCTTCTGGCCTTCCTCGAGGAATGGGGCTGGGACCGCGCGGTCTGGCACGAGCACGCGCGCCTCTTCCCTGGCCCGCGGTTCACGCCGGGCTCTCTCGCCCTCACCTTTCTCGTTCCGCTCCTCGCGCTGCCCCAGGCCACCCACTATCTTCTCGACGGTTTCCTCTGGAGAATCCATCGACGTGATGGGAATGAAGCGGTCGAGCGCACGCTGCCGATCGAACGCGGCCCCGAAAGAGGCATTCCCCGGATGAGCGCTGGATGACCCCGTCCCGCCTCGGCATCCATCTCCTGCTCGACGTGGCCGGCGCCCCCTTCGCCACGCTCGACGATCCGGCCGTGGTGGAAGCGGCGCTCCTTTCGACCGTCGCGGAGATGGGGGCGCAGGTGCTGGGCTCGCACGTGCACCGCCTCTCGCCGCAGGGAATCAGCGGTGTCGTGGTGATCACGGAGTCGCACGTGACGATCCACACCTGGCCCGAGCGCGGCGAGGCGGCGGTCGACCTCTTCACCTGCGGCGACGCGGAACGCGCGCGCAGCGCCATCGCCGCGCTGACGAGCCGCCTCGGCGGCACACGCTCGAACGTGCGCGAGCTCACGCGCGGCGTGGGAGTGGCCGAGGACGCAAGCCCTTCGATCGGGGCACGCGTCGCCAGCCTGCACGTATCTCGGGGGGGCGTTCCGAAGAAGCCGGTCGAGCAGGTCACCGTGCAGACGAACGGAATCCTCGAGGACGCGCAGGCCCACCGGCTCATCCACGGCGGGGTGAACCGGGCCGTCTCGCTCTTCAGCGTGGAGGTGATCGAGAGGCTCCGCGCCGAGGGGCATCCGATCGCGCCGGGGACCACCGGCGAGAACGTGACGGTTGCGGGGCTGGACTGGGTGGCCGCCAAGCCCGGGCGACGGCTCCGCTTCGACGGAGGCGTCGAGCTGGAGATCATGTCCTTCTGCAATCCCTGCAAGGTGATCGCGGGCTCGTTCCTCGAGGGCGGGTTCGTGCGCATCGATCCGCGGGAGCACCCGGACGAGAGCCGGATCGCGTGCCGGGTGCTCGTGGAAGGCGTGCTGACGCGCGACGAGGGCGTGCGACTGGTCTGAATCTGAGGCCGGCGACCTGGTTCGGCGACTCTCCTCCGGATCAGCCCCAGGTTCCCCGGTGGTAGCAGGCGTCGTCGCCTTTCAGCACGCACTCGGGATGCTTCACCACGACCCCGGTCTCACCGCTCAGCTCGAGCGTGCGCTCGAGCCAGCCCGAGAGGTCGTTGCAGAACGCGCGGCTGATGGGGTGGAAGTTCCGGATCACGATGGTGCCTCGCCCCTTGGCAAAGTCCTCCACGTCCAGCTGCCCCGCGGAGTAGTACTGCTTCCACATCATCCCGGCGCAGCGCATCCAGAGCTCGATCTGACCGAGCTTCAGGAAGATGCGGTTGATCGTCGAGAGCTCCGACTCGGAGGTGTACCGGCCGATGTCGCGGCACAGCGCGAAATCTCCCTTGCCGAAGACCTTGTCGATCGTCTCGTAGAAATCGACCTGCGTCTGGAACGGGAGCCATTCAGAAGAGAGGATGGTGCGCTCGGCGGTGACGCGGGTGGCATGCGGCAGCGCCGCGATGAGGCGGTCGTGGCCCGCGGGCCCGTACGTGGCATCCACGTACGCGAGCGCTCCTTTCACCGTGAAGCCCTTGCTCTTCACGGTGGACGCGGGCGGAAGCGGGGGAACCGGCATCACGCGATCTCGACGCGATTGCGGCCGGCGCGCTTGGCGCGATAGAGCGCGTCGTCGGCCGATTTCAGCAGGCGCTTGGGCTCGTGGTCGCCTCCGGGACGGCTCACGACGGCGCCGATGCTCCCCGTGAGATCGAACCCTTGCTCGTTCACGGTCATGGGCTCGGCGCACAGGGCTTCGCGCACGTGATTCGCCCGCTTCTCGACGTGCTCGTCGGTGCAGCCCGGCACGACGATGAGGAATTCCTCGCCGCCGAACCGGCCGAGCGAGTCGTACGAGCGGAGCGACGCCTGCATGCGACGTGCGGCCTCGCAGAGCGCGCCGTCCCCCACCTGATGGCCCCACGTGTCGTTCACGTTCTTGAAGTGGTCGAGATCGACCAGGAGCAGGGCGAGCGACGTCTTCTCGCGCTGGGCGCGCGCCAGCTCGTTGTCCAGGATGTCGAGCACGGCGGCCCGGTTCAAAAGGCCCGTCATGGTGTCGTGCGTGGCCTGCGCCCGCAGCACCTCGCGCGCCTTGATCAGCTCGGATTCCAGGTCGGTCACGCGTTTGCCGGCGCGCAGCCGAACCTCCAGCTCGTGCTCGTTGAACGGCTTGCGCACGTAATCGTCGGCCCCGGCGGCGAGCCCTTCGACGACGGCCTCCTTGCGGTCATTGGCCGTCAGGAGGATCACGTAGGTGTAGGGCTCGCGCGATTGCTCACGAATCTTGCGGCAGATCTCGACACCGTTGAGGCCTGGCATCTCCCAGTCCAGGATCGCGATGACGGGCGCGTCTTTGGCCTGCAGCTCGCGAAAGGCTTCGTCTCCGTCGGCGCACACCACCACCTCGTAGCCCCAGCGCGTGAGGAGGTCGCGGAGGATCCGGCGCGAGAGCCCGCTGTCGTCGGCGACGAGAATTTTCATGAGGGTTCGAGCCATTATCGGCCCGAAGGGCTCGTGGCGGGCGAGAAAGGGAAGGCTCGCCTCGGACAGGCTCGTTACTTGAAGTAGCCCACGACGTCGATCAGCAGGTCGCCCTCGCCCGGCGCCTCCTGCGCCAGCACGACTTCCACGCCTCTCGAGACACCCAGCGTCAGCAGCGCGTTGTTCCCGCGCGTGCGGCCCGCGTCCAGGCTCAACGTGCTGGCGGACGTGAGGCAGAACCCCGCGGGGATGATGCTCAGCTGACCCGCGCCCGATGGGGACACCACCGTCACGTTTCCCGCGACCGCGGCGGCATCGGACGGAATGCCGCACGTCCCGGAAAGGACGAACGTCTGGCTCACCCCCGCCAGGAGGGGCTGCGCCAGACGGGTGTCCACGGCACGGCAGGGCGTGGTGCTGTAGTAGCGCACCGGCGTCTGCGCCGCCGTGGCCTGGAAAGTGGCCACGACGGAGAGCGCGGAGGGGGGAGTGACGATCTCGTGAGCGGCGCCGCCGCCGTCGGACCACGAAGAGAACGCGAAGGGGCGCGCCACCGCGTCTGATTGATCGGAGGCCGATACGAAGAGCGGGTAGCCCGCCCACGAGAGGATCGAGAAGGGCGTGCGGAAGCTCTCGTCGTTCACGACGATTCTCAGGCAGGACGGCACGGAATCGAAGGTCACGCTCGTCTTGCGCGGGTAGAAGCTCTGCACCCGCGTCGCGGCGAGACCGCTCGAGTCGGTGGCCGTGAGACGAATCTCGACATAGCTCGTGGCCGTCGCCTCGATGTCTTCCGGCGCCGGAGCGATGAACGCGATGTGGTTGCCCGTGACGGGCCCCAGGAAAGGGTGGGTGTGCGTGCCGTGGTGGCGGAGCAGCGTCCAGCTCAGTCGCGCGTCCGCGAGCGCGCCGTCTTCCGCGTCCTGAGCGCTGCCGGTGAGAGTGACCGGCTCACCCACCGTGAAGAGCGCGTCGGGCAAAGGAGACGCGATGAGCGGCACCGGGGCGCTGTTCCCGGGAAAGACCGTCACGGTGACCGGCGCCGACAGCGCGTTCAGCGAATCCCGCGCGCGCAGCACCGCGTTCTTGATTCCTGCGGTCGTGTAGGTGTGCTGGAGGGTCGGGCTCGCGGTGCTCGCGTCGGGGCTGCCGTCGTCGAAGGACCACAGGTAGACGAGCGCGTGCTGATCCGCATCGCTGCTCCCGGAAGCATCGAAGGTGACGATCAGCGGAAGCGCGCCCGAGGACGGGTAGGCGCTCCCGACGGCCGTCGGAGCGCGATTCGCCGAGCCGGTGTAGTCGATCCGGCGGACCTCGCCCCCTCCGGCATACGAGGTGTAATAGAGCGACTGCGTGGCGAGGTGCGGCCCGAAGATCATCGCCACGGCGCTCGACGACCCGAGTCCCCGGATGAAGTCGACCGCCGACGGCGGCGACGTGGGCAGGAGCCGGAAGATCGACCCGCAGACGTAGTCGCTGAAGAGATACGAGCCCTCGAACGCGCTGGGCCAGATGCCGGCGGGCACGAAGGCGCCGCCCGTGATGGAGCCGCAGCCGCTGGTCAACGTGCCGGGCACCTGATCGCCGTGGCGGTAAGCGTAGATGGGATTCGTCATCCCCACGGGCGGCGTGCCGCAGCTCGTGCTGGAACCGTTCACGCACGGCCCCTCGCGCACGTTCCAGCCGTAATCCGCACCGGCGAGCGAAGCGTTGATCTCTTCCCAGACGTTGCCTCCCACCTCGTCGATGTAGAAGGAGTTCGTGCCGGGTCGGAACGCGAACCGGAACGGATTCCTCAGCCCCCAGGCGAACATCTCCTGGCACGGACCCGTTCCGGGCGGCACCCCGGCCGGGTCGCCGCAGCGCCGCGCTCCCGCGGCGGCGGCCTTCGGATTGGCTGCGGGAATGCTGCCGTCGCTGCCGACGCGCAGGATCTTTCCCGACAGGATGTCGAGCCGCCGCGCGTTGGCGTTGGAGCCCTGGCAGAAGCTCGGATTGGTGAGCTGGCACCCGCCGTCTCCGACGCTGATGTACAGCAGGCCGTCGAGGCCAAAATGGAGATCGCCCCCGTTGTGATAGCCGCTCGGCGAAGGGATGTTGTCGACCAGGACGAGCTCGCTCGCCGGATTCACCACGCTTCCCGAGGCGGCGCTGCCGAGAGTGAATCGCGAGACCCGGTTCACCGGGCTGGTGGCGACGTTGGCCGAGCAATCGGCGAACTTGTTCCGCGTGTAGTAGAGATAGATGAAGGAGTTCGCCGTGAAGCTCGGGTCCACCGCGAGCCCCACGAGGCCGCGCTCGATCTCGGTGCAGACGACGTTCACGCCGGAGAGGCCGAGGTCGAGGGCCGTCGTCTTCGCAGTGCCGTCGAACACGTGGAGGACTCCGGGCTGCGTGGCGATGAGGAGGCGGCCGTCGGGCGTGAAGGCGATGGCAGTGGGGCTCGCGGCGGACGTGACCAGCGAATCTGCGAAGCCTCCGGGCACGATCACGCCGTGCAAAGCGGCGGACGCCGAAGCGAACAGCAGCACGAGCAGTCGAAGTCCGAACATCCCATTGCGAATCAAAAAACTTCCTCTCGGCCGGCCGCACGTTCGAGCATCGCCCCAACGGAAGGATGTGACCATCCCTGCGGGAGTATTCTTACCACGGTTGACGATCGTGAATGCTTCTTTCGAGAATCGTGGCCCGCTTCTTCCATAGGACGCCAACGCGTGCCGATTAGACTCTTACGCCGGCTGGCCGTTTACACACCGGTCCTCGTCCTGACGCTGGAGTCGTTCTGTCGTGTCATCTGCGGCGCGCCGTTCCAGCCCATGTCTCCCGCCACCACCGAAGCCGCAGCACCGATGTGTGCGGCAGGCACGCCCTCCTCCTCCTCCTGCCAGCGCTGCCCGAACGCACCCAGCAAGAGCGCGCCCACACGCCCGGGCTGCTCTCTGGCGCTCGAGGAGCTCGGCCAGCCCGCCGCCGCAGACGCATCGGCGGTGCGAAGCCAGCAAGCGGCGCTCGCCGCAGGCGCCCGCGCCGATTCCGGTTACCCGCTCCTGCGCCGCCTGGCCGCTTTCCGGCGGCTGGAGGTGCACGCGGCGTCTCCTCCGCTCCAGCTTCTCCTCGTCACGTTCCGGAACTGAGACCGCGGGTCCGCCGGCTCGCCCGCCGGCCGTGATCCTTCACGCTCATCCCGCAACGAAACGCATTCAAAAGGAGAACTCCATGTCTCACCTTCTTCAGGTATCCCTGTTCGCGCTCTCGCTCGTCCTGCCGATGGAAGCCAACGCCGCCAACGGCGCCGAGGGGGGCAAGTGCACTCCCGCCGAGGTGGCGCAGTGCAAGGCCAAAGAGGCGGCCGACTGCGCCAAGAAGTGCCCGGTCGACAGCGCCAAGTGCGCCGCCGAGAGCGCCAAGTGCGCGGCCGGCAAGGCGACGCAGAATTCGAAGAGCAAGCCGGCGCCCCGCGTGGCGTCGGGCGCTCCTTCCAGCCGCTAGGTCCTGATCCAGGATCCCTGATCTACAGAGGAGGGCGCTCCCGGGCGCCCTCCTCCCTTTCACCAGCTGCGCCGTACACTCAGATGGGCGCGGCGCGTGGCGCTCCGGGCGCCGAAGGGGCCGAGCCCGGAGCCGTACGGCACCTCCACGCCGAGCGCCACCCTCCACAAATCAGTGACCGCATCCTCGACTTCCGCCTTCACGAGGCCGTCGCCGTGGCGGAACGCGTGCAGCGCGACGACGCGCCAGCTCCCCCACCGTTCGGTTCGGGTGTAGGCCGCGATGACGCCGGGCAGGAGCGCCCGGTCGAACAGCAGCGCGGGATCCACCTCCGTGCCACGCGCGTTCGCGGCCAGCGTCACGACGAGGCTGCCATCCCCGATGACGCGCTCGAGACCCACCGTCCAGATCAGCGCATCCGAGAGCTCGGGATCGCGCGAGAAGAGCGCCGCCCCTTCGGCGCGCAGGACGAAGCCTCCGACGACGCGCGACAGCTCGACGCCCACGCCTTGCTCGCGTGCCCAGCGCCGGTCGGCCGGAATCGCCACGCCGTCGGACGTGAGCATCGCCTGTTCGAGCCGCACGCTCAGGAGGGGCGCGGGCCGCACGCCCGTGCGCGCCCACGCGCCCACGTCCCACGCGCCGGCAGTCAGCAATACGCGC